>JBPYES010000015.1:0-6903 GCA_051984825.1 Jatrophihabitantaceae bacterium | reverse complement strand
AGGCGCTGCGCATCGGCCGCTTTCGCCGCAGCGTCGAGGAACTCCAGACGCCGTACGCATTTCCGCAGGAGAACGGCAACCGCCGGCTCGTCCGCTGGGCGGAGCTCTCCGGGCCGGACGGCGGGGTGCGGATTGAAGGCGCGCCCACGTTCGAGCTGACCGTGCGCCGGTGGACCAGCGCGGACCTCGACGCGGCACGACACCCCAGCGATCTGGTGCCCCGCGACGAGGTGTACGTGAACATCGATGTGGCCCAGAACGGGCTCGGCACCGCCTCATGCGGGCCTGGTGTGCTGCCGCAGTACGAACTTCGGGCTACGCCCGTGTCGTGGACGGTACGTCTCGTCCCGCTGCCGCCGCGGGTCGGCTCGCCCGTCGGCGCGTGATCTTGGACTTGTGGTCGCTATCCAGCCACAAGTCCAAGATCACGCGGGCAAGGGCACGCTGGTCGCGGCGATCAGCGGCAACACGACATGGTCAACGATCTCGACCGCGTCCTGTTCGGTGACCGGCTGGTTGTTCAGAACCATCCGATAGGTCAGCATCGCCGGCAGGATGTCGGCGTACAGCGCGCACGCGGCGTCCGGGCGCACCTCGCCGCGCTCGACGCCTCGGCGCAGCAGTTCGACGAACGCCTCGCGCTTGGGGCCGTGGACCTTCTGATCGACGGCGGAGGCAAGGTCCGGGTCACGGGTCGCCTCGCACGCGACGGCGCGCATGACCTCGCCGGCCGCTTCGGACGCTGCCCAGATGCGAGTCGCCAATCTCACCAGCAACTCGCGGGTCGTCGCGCCGGGGTCGGAGCGTAGCTCCTCGAGGATGTCGCCCGGCCCCCCGAAGCGAGCGAGGAACGCGTCGACGACGAGGTCCGCTTTGGTGCCCCAACGCCGGTAGATGCTGGCCTTGCCGGTCTTCGCTCGCGCGGCGACAGCCTCGACCGTGAAGCCGGCATAGCCGACGTCGGCCAGCTCGGCGAAGACCGCGTCGTGGATCGCGTCCTGGAGCTCTGCGCCCCGCTTGCGCTGCCGCGCAATGAGTGCCGTCACTGCCTTGGAACCTTTCCTGTGGTGCCGCTGAGCCTACCCGATAGAAAACGGTTGCGTTCCCTATCGAGCCTCGTTACTGTCCTGAGCTTAGGAGACGGCCGCGTTCTCTACCAGTGTAATTGACCACTAGACTTACGGAGCTTTCTGTGACAGACACGGCACAAGGCGAGATCATCTCCGCCGAGTCGCGGACCACCGCGCGGCGCGCGGTCAATCCGGGGATCCTGCTGTTCCTGATCGCCGGCGCCCAGCTCATGGTGGTGCTCGATGCGACGATCGTGAACATCGCCCTGCCGCACATGGGGGCGTACTTCCACAAGAGCCAGACAGAAATGACCTGGGCGATCAACGCCTACACGCTCGCCTTCGGCGGATTACTGCTGCTGGGCGGACGGGCCGCCGACATTCTCGGGCGACGCCAGATGTTCATACTCGGGCTCGGCCTGTTCTCGCTCGGCAGCCTGCTCGGCGGCTTGTCGACGACGTACGAGATGCTGCTGGTCGGCCGGGTGGTCCAGGGCATCGGCGGCGCGATCGCCGCGCCCACGGCGCTGTCGTTGATCACTACGCTCTTCGAGGAGGGGCCCGCCCGAAACCGTGCGTTCGCCGTTTACGCCGGGGTGTCCGGTGCGGGAGCGGCAGTCGGGCTGCTGCTCGGCGGTTTGCTGACCGAATACGCCACCTGGCGGTGGGTGCTCTTCGTCAACGTCCCGATCGGCGTGGCGCTGATGTTCGGTGGTTACCTCTACATCCACGCGTCCGAGCGCCTGAAGGGCAAGTTCGACATCATCGGCTCGGTGCTATCGGTGGCCGGCATGGTGGCGCTCGTCTACGGCTTCATCAACGCCGCCAACCACAGCTGGAGCGACGTCACGACGGTGGCATCGCTGGCCGGCGGGGTCGTGCTGCTCGGGGCGTTCGTGCTGTACGAGGCACGGTCGCCGATCGCCATGATGCCGCTGCGCATCTTCGCGAACCGGTCCCGGGCCGCGTCCTACCTGATCATGCTGATCATCGGTGCAGCCATGTTCGGCATGTTCTACTTCATGACCTTCTTCATCCAGGACGTCATGGGCTTCAGCGCGCTCAAGACCGGCGTGGCCTACCTGCCGTTCACGGCGGTGTTCATCGTGGGCTCGGGCATCGCAACGGGGCTGCTCCCCCGGATCGGGCCCAAGCCGCTCGTTACGACCGGCTCGGCGCTCATGACGGCCGGCCTGTTCTGGTTCGCCCAGGTGGACACGAGCACCAAGTACTGGACGGGTGTGTTCCCGCCCATGATGGTGATGGCCTCCGGCATGGCGCTGGCATTCGTGACGCTGACCGTCGTCGCCGTCACCAAGGTGAGCAACACCGACACGGGCCTCGCATCCGCGCTGCTCAACGTCGGCCAGCAGGTCGGCGGCTCGATCGGACTCGCCGTGCTGGCCACCGCGTTCGCGAGTGCAGCGAAGAGCGAGGGCAAGTCGCAGGTCACCAATCTGGCCGGCGCCTCGCAGCAGCACCTGCAAGAGCTGATCTCGAGTTCGCAGAGCGGCAAGCCGGCCTCGCCGGCCGCGTACGCCGACCAGGCTGCGGTCGACGCGCTTCACACCGTGCAAGCACACGGTGCGAGCCAGGGCTTCCTGGTGGCCGCGATCTTCGGCATCGTCGCGGTCGTAGCGTCGATCGTGTTGATCAACGTCAAGAAGAGTGACGTGACCGAGGTGTCCGAGTCCGAGGTCGTCGTCGCCGCCTGATCCGATAACTGTCGCCTATAGCCCAGGCCCGCTGATCCATGCGGGCCTGGGCGTCGACATATCGTGCGGGAATGACCTCGCAGGCATACCTGTCCGAGCTGTTCTCGCTGGACGGCCGAGTGGCGGTGGTGACAGGCGGCAGTTCCGGTATCGGCCGGGCGATCGCCACCGCGCTGGCACGGGCCGGGGCCAGCGTCGTGATCATCGCCCGGCGGGAGGCGGAGCTGGTCGCCACCGTCAACGAGCTGACCACCGCCGGGTGCCGAGCCGACTGGGTGAGCGCCGACCTGAGCTCTCGGGACGGCGTGCGGGCCGCGGCCGACGCGGCAACGAAGCCCTTCGGCGAGCCCGACATCCTGGTCAACAGCGCCGGGATCAACCTCCGGCCACCGCTCGCCGAGCTCGGCGATGACGTTTGGGACGCGACCATGGCGCTGAACCTCGACGCCCCGTACTTGCTCGGCCAGCGGTTCGCGCCCGGAATGGCCGAGCGCGGCTACGGCCGGCTCATACACATCAGCTCGCAGCAGGCACATCGCGCGTTCGTGCAGAGCGGTGCCTATGGCGTTTCCAAGGGCGCGCTCGAATCACTGACCCGCTCCCAGGCCGAAGCCTGGTCGCCGCACGGCGTCACCAGCAACACGCTCGTCCCCGGCTTCGTGATGACGCCGCTTAATGCCCGGCTATCGTCCGACCCGCAGCGAGTGTCCGACCTTGCCGCCCGGACAATGGTGGGACGCAACGGGCTGGCTGACGACTTCGCCGGCGTCGCGGTACTGCTGGCCAGCCCCGCTTCCAGCTACATCACTGGACAGACGTTCTTTATTGACGGCGGTTTTTCCGTCCATTGACGGACGGGGCAGTCTTGTGGCGGCTAGCCGCGCGACGATAACGTGCCGATTCTCTGCACTCCGCCGACCTATAAGGGGCGACGATGAGAAGGCAGCTCGGCATCCTGTCCGTCGCGGTATTGGTAGTCGCGGGTTTCGCGTCCACCACGCACGCCTCCGGGCGACCAACCGCGCTAAGGGTCTGCTCGAACGGTCCGTTCCGCACGATCCAGTCGGCGGTCGATGCGGCGCGCCCCGGCGACACGATACGGATCTGTCCCGGCACGTACGTCGAGGGCAGCGGCGCGCAGGGAAGCAATGCGCTCACCATCACCAAGGACCTCACCCTCGCCGGTGACGGCGCCGACCAGGTCCGCATCGAGGCACAACACGGCGCTCGCCTCGCCGAAAACAGCCCGGACATCCATAGCGGCAAGGGTGTTCTGGTCGCGGTGGTCAACGCGAACGTCGACATCAACGGCGTGACTGTCGACGCCAATGGGGCCGACGCAACGGCAGGTGTCGTGTACGTCGACTCGCAGGGCTCGATTACCCATGCACGCATTACCGGTGTCGACGTCGACGAGAGCGCGAACGGGTACACGGTGCCGGGCGGATTCCGCAGCAACCCGTTCGGCTTCGGCATCGCCCACGTAGGTGGATCACGTGCGTTGACGATCGACCACACCCGCGTTGACCACTACAACGCGGCCGGCGTGGTTGTCCAGGGCGCCGGAAATACAGCAGTGCTGACGAATGACCAGATCGCGGGACGCAACCTCTGCCAGAACTACAACGACCCCACAGCAGGCGGCCCCACCGTCATCGACGGCGACTGCCAGGCCTCCGGTGGCAGCACCCCGATCCCGCCGCCGCTACCGCTCACCACCGGCCCGCTGTTCGGGCAGGACGGCGTGCGCGTGAGCGACGGCGCGGCGGTGCAGATGACCGGTGACACCGTGTCGTCCAACCTGGTCAACGGCGCAGGAGCGCCCGTCCAGAGCGTCTACGCCCCGACGCCCAACAACGACCCGTACCCGCTCGGCGACCACTCCGAGAACAACCAGAACCTGCGCCTCGCTGCGGGCGTGCGCCTCGTCGGCGCTGCCGCATCGACCGTCACGCAAAGCAACATCACCGACAACGCGTTCGGCGTGCTGAACACCACCGCCGACGGCACCACCGCCAACACCGCGACTCCTGTGCTCGCCAAGAACAACTGGTGGGGGTTGCGCACCGGCACTGTCAGCCTGCCGACGGCGGGGCCGGCGGTGTGGCCCAATGTCGTGACGCCGACCACGATCAACCCGCCGGTGCCGGAGAATCCGGTCAACGGCAACGCCACGCCGGACGCCGCGTGCCCCACGGGTGTATCGGATTCCGACGCGGTGACGTTCTGCCCGTACCGCTCGAGCGACCAGTCCGACTCGGCCGGCGGCGAGCTCCCGGTCGCGGACGCCCCGGGGCAGCAAAGCACGGGACAGTGCGCCAGCACCGTGCAGGTCGACCCGAACATCCCCACATACGACGACTTCTTCGGCACGACGCTGGGCAGCGGCACCACCGGCGACGGTCTGTCCGGCGCAACCCCATCGGCGAAGAAGACCGCGCAGCTGAGCGCGTACATGAGCGCCGTCGTCGATGCCGTCAACGCACACGGTGGCAACCGGGTCGCGGCCAAGATGGTCCAGGAAGGGACGAGCGTGCTCGGCGTGCCCTTCTACTACGTGGTGATCGGCACGCCGGACAACATCGCCAACCTCGACGCCGGGCGCAACGACCAGGCGTTCTGGCGCGGCGTTATCGACGGCACGACGTCGCCGAAGGAGGCGCTCGCGCAGGTTCACGACCGGCCGGCGTTCGCGTGGATCACCGGCGCGCCGCACGGCAATGAGCCCGCCGGCGGCGAGGCGTCCGTCAAGGAGCTATACGAGCTGGCCGCCCGCACCGACTGCGACAACGCGGCGCGACTCGCCAGCCTCGACACGTTCATCCAGCCGGTCACCGCTCCCGACGACCGCGACCACAACAACCGCACCACCGCGTGGTCGTTCGACCCGAACCGCGACCGCGGCACCTTCCACCAGCCGGAGAACCAGGGTCTGATCAAGGCGATCACCCGCTACCCGGGGCTGTTCTTCATCGACGCGCACCAGCAGTCGTCGGGCTACTTCTTCCCGCCCGACCAGGACGCCGCGCACCACGAGATCGCGCATTCGGCGCTGGACGCGATCCAGAACGTGATCGGGCCGGCCATCCAGAACGCGTTCAACGACCAGACCGGCCAGTACCGCAACTACAACACCTACGACATGTTCGTGCCGGAGTACGGCGACACCGTGCCCGCGCTACTGCAGGGCGGCGCCGGCATGACCTACGAAAAGGGCAACAACGAGAGCTACGGCAAGCAGGTCTACGACCACTACCTCGCGATGGACACCACGGTGAACGTCGTCGCGGACAACAAGGACGCGTTGCAGACCGCATGGATCCAGCAATGGCCCGAGGCCGTCGACCAGGGCGAGAACTGCTTCGTGCAGCACAACACGCAGGTCAGCCCGCCGATCATCGATCAGTACGAGATCGGGCAGAGCGCCATCGACCAGGAACCGAACACGGATGTCTGCGGCTACTACTACCTGCCCGGCAAGCACACAGGTGACGTCGCCGCGACGATTGCCGAGCTGCAGTACGTCGGCGTACGCGTGTATCGGCTCGACCACACCGTGACCGTGTCGAGCGCACACCAGTTCGGCGACTTCGCCGTCGACACGCCATCCGGGCAATCGCCGGTGCGCACGAGCACCGTGACGCTACCTGCAGGCACGCTGTACATTCCGCTCGACCAGGGCACCAAGCACTGGATCCAGGCAGTGCTGGGCGAGAACCCGTACCTCCCGTTCAACTACAACTACGACGTCGTCACGTGGTCGTACTCGCTGCTCCGCGGTTTCGCCGGCGACGGCTTCGTCACGCAGCCGCTGCCGCAGAACGCCAAGCTGCGGCCGATCGGCGACGTGCAGCTGGGCAACGCGCCGTCTGCGGCGCGGCCGGTATACGCCTTCGACACCGACTCGGCAGCCGCGCTGGCGATGGTGAATCAGCTGCTCGGACAAGGCGCTTCGGTGTCGCGTGCCACCACGGCGTTCGACGCGGCCGGCGCGCACTTCAGCACCGGCGCAGCGCTGGTGTCGGGCGTGCCACTGGACACGCTCGCGGGCGATGCGGCCCACTGGCAGACGCCGGTGTACGGCCTGCCCGGCTACCCGGTGGCACACCGCGCCGTTA
>JBPYES010000014.1:0-10107 GCA_051984825.1 Jatrophihabitantaceae bacterium | reverse complement strand
GGAAGCCAAGATCATCACCTTCGATTACCGGCGCGGCCTGCTCGGCGCGATCACCACGCCGCACCAGATCGGGTACGTCATGACCTCGGCGGCCGCCCCGGAGATGGTCAACAACATCGGGGGCGCGCTGCGCGAACGCCTCGCCGGGATCCAGGTCGATCCCACTTCCTCGGAGATCCCGCAATGGACGGGGCCGAAGCTGTTCTTGCTGATCGACGACTATGACCTGGTCGGCGGTGCGCAGGGCAACCCGCTGCTGTCGCTCACCGAATTCCTGCCGCAGGCACGTGACATCGGTTTGCACGTAATCCTCAGCCGTGCTGCCGGTGGTGCCGGGCGCGGCATGTTCGACGGCGTAATGCAGCGTATCCGGGAGATGGGCTCGCCCGGCATCCTGCTGTCCGGCAGCAAGGACGAGGGCGCGCTGCTGGGATCGGTGAAGATGGAGCCGCTCCCACCCGGACGCGGCCGGCTGGTACAGCGGCGTACCGGCGCGAGGCTGGTCCAAACCGCACACATCTGAATCCGCCGTGCGCGCCTCGCGGCGGCGCCGCGCTGCGGCGCGCGCCGGGAGACACTCCGCGCCGTCGGCGCGGGCCGCGTCGCGGCCGGCGAGCTCTTCGCGCGAGCGCTCATCGCCCTGTGGTCCTCTGGCTAAATCGCTGGCGCTTGCTGATTAAGGTGCGATTGTGGCCGCGCGCTTCGACCGGGCTTGGACGTCGGTGCGTCAATGGCCGGGCATGCGTTCGGAGTACAGCTGGATTCCGCCCGGCGGCGAGCCGATGCGTACGGCGCCCGACCAGATCGGCGTTTCCTTCAGCTCGCACAACGCCCTGGTCTACGAGTCCGGGCAGCACACGATCGAAACCGACCTCGCCGCCGGATCGGTGATCGTCACCGGACACGACCCGATCACCTGGCTGCGGGTCGGTGAGACTACCGAAGCACTGGAGATCTACCCGGATCTGGAGCTGCTGCAAAAGAAAGCTGCGGGCACTGTGACGTTCGAGCCGGCGCTACCGGGCCAGGACGCGACGGTGCTCGGCATCGCCTCGATCCTCAAGCGCGCGCACGCCACGGGGTCGACGCTCAGCGATGTCGCGGCGAGCACGCTGGCACACCGGCTTGCCGGCCACCTCCTTGACTACTACTGCGGCGGTCAGGGCCCCGATGCGCCGTATGCGCGGCTCGACCGTCGCACAGTTGATCTGGTCGGGGCGTTCGTCGACGCGGAATTGGCGGGCGTGCTGACCCTGGACCGCCTCGCAGCAGTCGCATCGCTGAGCCCGTTCCACTTCGCTCGCGCGTTCAAGGCGACGACGGGCCTGGCTCCGCACCAGTTCGTGACGTTCCGCCGCATGCAACGCGCCACGACGCTGCTGCTGCACACGTCAGTCCGTGTCGATCAGGTCGCGCACGCGGTCGGCCTGTCCAACGTCAGCCACTTCCGGCGGGTGTTCCGCAGCCATCTGGGCGTCACGCCAGGACGCCTGCGCGAAGACAGCAAGATCGGACCCTCCTCTCGCCGCCCCGGGCTGCGAGCATCGCAGCATGGAACCCCGTCCCTATGTGATGTTCAGCGGTGATGTCCCGCTGTCGGCCCGGATATACCGCAACACAGACGACCTCACCGAACGCCAGCCCGCCGTGATCGTCACCGGCTCGTGGCTGACCGTGAAGGAGCAGATGGCCGATCACTACGCGCGTGCACTCGCCGAGCGCGGCTACACCGCATTCACGTTCGACTTCAGCGGATTCGGTGAGAGCGGTGGTTCGCCACGACAAGCAGAAGTGCCAGCGCGAAAGATCGCCGATATCACCGCGGCGGCCCGCAGTGTCGCGGGCCTGTCGTTCGTCCGGCCGGACTCGCTGGGTTACCTCGCGATCTGCGCCAGCGCCCAGTACGCCCTGCGCGCGATCGCTGAGGGAGCCGCTGTCACCTCGTTCGTGAGCGTCGCCGGCTGGTATCACGACACGGCATCGGTGGCGCCGTTCTACGGCGGGATGGACGGTGTCTCCGAGCGGATCGACCGCGCCCGGCTCGCGTTCGACGACTTCGTCCGGGACGGCGCCGTGCGCACCGTCCCCGCATACGAGAACGGCAACGACCGCGCCGGCATGTTCTTCGAGCTGGATTACTACGCGTCCGCGGGGCGCGGAGCCGTGCCGGAGTGGCGCAACGAGATGGCCGAGCTCAGCTGGCTGTATTGGCTCACGTTCGACGGCTTGTCGCCCGCGGCGCAGGTCGCAGTACCGTCGCTGTTCGTGCACGGCGATGACTGCGTGCTGCCCGACAACGCGAAGTCCATCCAGCAGCGTGTGACGGGGCCGAGCGAACTGGTCTGGGCGGACGGGATGCAGACCGACTTCTACGATCAGCCCAAGCAGGTCGACCTGGCCGTGGCAGCGGCCGACCGGCACTTCCAGGAGACGCTGTGAACGACGCCGAGGTGATCACCCGCATGCTGCACGCCATCGACCGGCTCGACTGGGCGGTGGTCCGGGCGTCGTTCGCCGATGTAGTCGCCACCGACTACACCTCCTTGTGGGGCGGCGAGCCGGCGGAGGTGCGGGCCGAGCAGCTCATAGCGCAGTGGCAGGAATTCCTCGCCACGCTCGCGGCCACTCACCATCAGACCGGCCCGATCGTCATGTCGGACGGGCGCGCCGAGACGCACGTCACCGCAGTCCACTGGCTGCCGAACGGTGACGCGTGGACCGTGTACGGCCATTACATCGCCCAGCTCGCGAACGGCAAGATCGCCGCGCTGACGCTGCAGACGTTCCGTGCGGACGGCCACGAGGGTCTGCCGGCCGTCGCTGCCCGCCGTCCGTAGGACGGCACCGCCGCGACTAGACCTTTCGCAGCACGCTGACGACCTTGCCGAGAATGATCGCCTCGGAGCCGTCGATGGGCTGGTACGCGGCGTTGTGAGGCAGCAGCCACGCCTGCCCGTCGCGCCGCTGCAGCGTCTTGACCGTGGCCTCGCCGTCGATCATGGCAGCCACGATCTCGCCGTTCTCGGCATCTTCTTGTTGCCGGACGACCACCCAGTCGCCGTCCGATATCGCGGCGTCGATCATCGAATCACCGGCAACCCGGAGCAGGAACACCGTGCCCTCGCCGACGAGTGCGCGGGGGAGCGGGAAGACGTCCTCGATCATCTCCTCTGCGAGGATCGGGCCACCTGCGGCGATGCGCCCCACGAGCGGCACGAAGACCGGCGCGGGTGCTCCGGGCGGTGCCTCGTTCGGCTGCCGAACACGCTTCGCCCGGCCGGAGCGGACATCGACCGCCCGAGGCCGGTTCGGATCCCGGCGCAGGTAGCCCTTGCGCTCGAGCACGGACAGCTGGTGGGCGACGCTTGACGTGGATGCGAGGCCGGCGGCCTCGCAGATCTCGCGAATGCTCGGCGGGTAGCCGCGCGTGTGCACCGAATCGCGGATGACGTCGAGGATGACCTGCTGGCGTGCGGTCAATTCCTCGCTGCGCCGCCGGGTGGACAGATCGGTGACCTTCGCGCCGTCGGCCTGCTTGCGCGCCGACGTGTGGGTGGGCGCCGTGCGCTTGGACGTCGGCGTGGACTGCGATTGTCGCGGCACTGATTCAGCTCCCTCGGTCGTCCGGCGGCTGTCGTCCGGATTGGCTAGACCGTAGCCGCGCAGCCGCCGAATCCCAAACATCTGTTCGACAACACGCCGGACGATTCTGGATTCTGTCAGACCGGGGTGGTAGACCATCGTACAGGCGTTCGATCGAACGATCGTTCGAGTCCAGCATACTGCCGCGGTCCCTGCCGCGGGCAGCGCACCGAGGAGTACACCATGTCAGCGGCCACCGAATTTCCCCCGGACGTCTACATACCTGCAGGCGCTCGGCCCGAGCGGGGCGCCACCGTGTTGCCCTTCCGGCACCGGGGGGCGGCGGTGGCACCGGCGCGGCCGACGCCACCATCGGGGCTGCTGCGCGACACCGCGCTCGCCACGTCTCGGCTCTATCCGGTGCGGGCGGAACCTGCGGGCAGTCGCGCCCGGGCGGGCGAGGCACCGCTGCGGCTGACCCGGCGCGGCTACGCGGTGGTCGGCCTCCTGGTCGCCACGCTCGTCGGCGGACTGCTGTGGCTGGCTCACGCGTCGGTGCCGGCCAGCCCGCACGTCCCTCAGGTTGGCGCGGTCACGGTCCGTGACGGCGACACACTCTGGTCGATCGCGTCACGGATTGCCCCGCAGCGTGATCCGCGCCGGGTGGTGGCCGAACTCGAGGACGTGAACCACCTGTCGAGCCCGGTGGTGGAGCCAGGTCAGGTCCTGCGTACCCACTAGGACTCGTCCGTCGCTGCAGGGGTGCAGCGACGCGCCAGCGTTTCGCCTTGCGTTACGAGCCCAGGCGTTCTACGGTCGGACCCCTAGATGTAGTAGTTACACTTGTGTAAGTCGTCAACAGGTTGGGGTCAGGGGTCCACAGGGGGGCACCAGCGATCCACAGTTCGTCCCCACGTTATGCGCTGCGCTATCTACAGGCGCGGCAGCCGACGCGGGTATTGGGCAACGCTTGAGCCGGAGAGGAGGCGGCCGCCGATGAGGTGTCCGTACTGCCGTCACCCGGATTCGCGGGTCGTCGACTCGCGGGAGCAGGACGAAGGCCAGGTCATTCGCCGGCGGCGCAGCTGCCAGGAGTGCGGGCGGCGGTTCACTACCGTCGAGGAGGCCACCCTCGCGGTGATCAAGCGCAGCGGCGTGACCGAGCCGTTCAGCCGGCAGAAGGTGATCAACGGCGTGCGGCGCGCCTGCCAGGGCCGCCCGGTCGACGAAGACGCGCTGGCCCAGTTGGCCCAGACCGTCGAGGAGGCGATCCGGGCCACCGGCGTGGCCGAGGTGCCCAGCGATGAGGTCGGCCTGGCGATCCTGGGCCCGCTGCGCAAGCTCGACGAGGTCGCCTACTTGCGCTTCGCGAGCGTGTACCAGGCATTCAGTTCGATCGACGATTTCGAAAAGGCAATCTCTGAGTTGCGGCACGCGCACCGGAACGCCGATGGGCCACAGCCGTGACGCCCGAGTTCAGCAACGACATCAACGCGCCGATGAGAGGGAGCAAGCGGATGACCGAGGCAGTCGAGGAGCACGGCACGGCCGAGGCGGGGCGGGGCGGCCGAGCGGGCGGCGGTCCGGTGTCTGCGAACGATGGTTTGCCCGTCGGGCGTATCTACACCACGCCCGGCGTGCACCCCTACGACGAGGTCACCTGGGAGCGTCGCGACATCGTCATGACGAACTGGCGCGACGGCTCGATCAACTTCGAGCAGCGGGGTGTCGAGTTCCCGGACTTCTGGTCGGTCAACGCGGCCAACATCGTGACCACCAAGTACTTCCGCGGTGCGGTCGGCACCGATGCCCGCGAGTGGTCGCTACGCCAGCTCATCGACCGGGTCGTCAAGACCTACCGGTCCGCGGGTGAGGAGCACGGATACTTCCGCTCCGCCGGCGACGCCGAGGTGTTCGAGCACGAGCTGACCTGGATGCTGCTGCACCAGGTGTTCAGCTTCAACTCACCGGTCTGGTTCAACGTCGGCACGAACTCGCCGCAGCAGGTGTCGGCATGCTTCATCTTGTCCGTGGACGACACGATGGACTCGATCTTGAACTGGTACCGGGAGGAGGGCCTGATCTTCAAGGGCGGCTCCGGCGCGGGGCTGAACCTCTCGCGCATCCGCTCGTCGCGTGAACTGCTGTCGTCCGGCGGCACCGCATCCGGCCCGGTCAGCTTCATGCGCGGCGCCGACGCCTCGGCCGGCACGATCAAGTCGGGAGGCGCCACCCGGCGGGCGGCGAAGATGGTCGTACTCGACATCGATCACCCCGACATCGAGGAGTTCATCGAGACGAAGGCACGCGAAGAAGAGAAGATCCGCGTGCTACGCGACGCCGGTTTCGATATGGACCTGGGCGGGCGCGACATCACCAGCGTGCAATACCAGAACGCGAACAACTCGGTGCGCGTATCGGATGAGTTCATGCGCGCCGTAGAGGACGGCGGCACGTTCGGGCTGCGTGCCCGTGCGACGCACGATGTGCTCGAGACCGTCCAAGCCAGAGCACTGTTCCGCAAGGTGGCTCAGGCGGCGTGGGATTGCGCCGATCCCGGTATCCAGTACGACGACACGATCAACGACTGGCACACCAACCCCGAGACGGGACGCATCACCGCGTCCAACCCGTGCTCGGAGTACATGAGCCTCGACAACACGTCATGCAACCTGGCGTCGCTGAACCTGCTGAAGTTCCTCCGCAGCGACAATGCATTCGACGTCGACAGGTTCGTGAAGGCCGTCGAGCTCGTCATCACGGCAATGGACATCTCGATCTGCTTCGCCGACTTCCCGACCGAAGCGATCGGCGTCAATACCCGCGCCTACCGGCAGCTCGGAATCGGCTACGCGAACCTGGGCGCGCTGCTCATGGCGTCCGGCCTCGCCTACGACTCCGACGGCGGCCGGGCGCTGGCGGGCGCGGTCACGTCGGTGATGACCGCGGTGTCGTACCGTCGCTCGGCGGAGCTTGCCGGCATCGTCGGGCCCTACGAGGGCTTCGCCCGCAATGCCGCGGCCCACGCCCGGGTCATGCGCAAGCACGCAGCCGCGAACGACGCCGCTCGTCCGATGCACGCCAACGACCGGGCGCTGTTCAAGGCTGCGGCCGAAGAATGGGCGCGCGGCAACAAGCTGGGTGAGACGAATGGCTGGCGCAACGCCCAGGCATCAGTCCTCGCGCCGACCGGCACGATCGGCCTGATGATGGACTGCGACACCACGGGCATCGAGCCTGACCTGGCGCTCGTCAAGTTCAAGAAGCTGGTGGGCGGCGGGTCTATGCAGATCGTCAACCAGACCGTCCCACGGGCGCTGCGGGTGCTGGGCTACCAGGACGAGCAGGTCGAGGCGATCGTCGAGTACATCGCCGAGCACGGCCACGTCGTCGACGCGCCGGGTCTACGGCCTGAGCACTACGAGGTCTTCGACTGCGCGATGGGCACTCGTGCGATCAAGCCGATGGGCCACGTGCGGATGATGGCTGCCGTACAGCCGTTCCTGTCCGGTGCCATCAGCAAGACGGTCAACATGCCCGAGTCGGCGACGGCCGAGGACATCGAGGACGTCTACTTCCAGGGTTGGAAGCTCGGGCTGAAGGCGCTTGCCGTCTACCGCGACAACTGCAAGGTCGGCCAGCCGCTGTCTGCGGGTAAGCGCGACACCGCCAAGGTGCAGGTGGAGAAGGTCGTCGAATACCGGCCGACTCGCACGCGGCTGCCCAAGTCGCGGCCGTCGCGCACCACGTCGTTCACGGTGGGCGGAGCCGAGGGCTACATCACTGCCGGCTCCTATCCGGACGACGGCCTCGGCGAGGTGTTCCTCAAGCTGGGCAAGCAGGGATCGACCCTCGCGGGTGTGATGGACGCGTTCTCGATCGCGATCTCCATCGCGCTCCAGTACGGCGTGCCGCTCGAAACGTACGTGCAGAAGTTCACCAACATGCGCTTCGAGCCAGCGGGGCTGACCGATGACCCGGACATCCGGATGGCGCAGTCGGTGCTCGACTACATCTTCCGGCGGTTGGCGCTGGATTACCTGCCGTACGAGACTCGTGCGGCACTGGGCATCCACACGGTCGCCGAACGCACCCGGCAGGTTGAGACGGGCTCGTACGCGCCCTCGGACGAGTCGGAGGACCTTGAGGCGCTTGCCCAGTCCGCGCCGGTCAACCCGCCTCCGGCGTCGGACCCGGTCGTCGCCGACACGGCGCACGGCGCGCCACCGCAGGTGCACAGTTCCACGGAACTGTTCGAGTCGATCACCGGCTCGTCAGCCGATGCGCCGCTGTGCATGAACTGCGGCACCAAGATGCGCCAGGCCGGCAGCTGCTTTGTCTGCGAGGGTTGCGGCAGCACCAGCGGCTGCAGCTAAGGACGAGACGCGGCTGGTCACAGTGCGGTTGCGATCGTCAACGGACCGTCGTCGCACCCCGACATCTGGGGTAGACCGGATGCCATGGCGGGCACGGTTCCGGCGTGGCGAGGCGATCGCGGCCGCCCGAAGCAGGTCCGTACCGGCAGGCGTGGCCCGCTGCGCGCGGGTAGCCGTGCGCTTTCCGAGGCGTGGCGTGACGGCGAGAAGTTCTACGACCTGGTCGTGCTGCTGTCGGTAGCGCTCTTCTTCTTGAGCGCCATCGGCGTGGGGATCATCGCGCTGCAGCTGCGCTGAATCATCCGACGTCGACCAGCACCTTGCCGATTGCGCCATGTTCGACTGCATCGTGGGCAGCTGCCGTCTGGTCGAGCGGGAAGTGGGACAGCGGCAGGCCGGCGTCCTCGCCGACCCGGACCGCACCGGCCCCGACAGCGGCACTGACCGCGGCGATGGCGTCGCGCTTCGCCGCATCGGTCAGCGTGTACAGCAGGACGTACTGCCAGCGGGCGTTGAGCGCCATGAGCTCACGCACCGGGGTCGCCACGATATCGCTGGGCACGCCGGCGTAGATGGCGACGGCGCCGTGCCGGGCGAGCACCGCCACGTCCAGAGGCGCGTTCGCCGCCGCGGCCACCTCGATCACGGTGTCGGCGCCAGCCGACGCGATGCGGCGCACCTCGGCGGCGACGTCCTGGGCCCGGTAGTTGATGACGTGGTGCGCTCCTGCCGCCGTCGCGAGCGCCGCCTTCTCCGGGCTGCTCACCGTCGTGATCACGGTGGCGCCGGCCCATCGGCCCAACTGGATGGCGGCGTTACCTACTGCGCCGGCGCCGCCTGCGACAAGCAGAGTGCGACCGTCGAGCGTGCCCGGCGCCAGCCGATCCGGCCCACCCTCGTTGATCGTCAAGGTGCGATGTGCGGTGAGAAACGGCACGCCGAGGCTTGCGCCGAGCTCGAACGTCGCGCCGTCCGGCAACGGCACGGCGTGCCAGGACGGCACAACCAGGTACTCCGACGCGGTGCCACCGGTGCGTTGGCGGGCAGCTTCCCAGAGCCAGACACGCTGGCCGACGCGGTCCGGCTCGACGCCCTGCCCGACAGCGTCGATCACTCCGGCACCGTCGTGGTTGGGCACCTGCTCGGGGGAGGAGAGCGGTGTGGCGGCGCGTGCCTTCCAGTCGGTGGGGTTGACGCCCGAGGTGTGCACCCGCACCCGGACCTCGCCAGGCTCCGGTTCCGGCATTGGACGTTCGACCAGCCGCAGCACACTCGACGGGCCGTTCTCGCGGTAGACGACAGCTCGCATGAGGCGAAGGCTACGGCCCCTCTGGTAGGACGGTGCGGTGAGCGATGTCGGAACGGACGTCATCGTGGTCGGCGGCGGAGTCATGGGCTCGGCGGCTGCGTGGCAGTTGGCGTCGCGAGGAGCCGACGTCGTGCTGCTGGAGCGCTTCGAGCCCGGTCATGTGCGCGGTGCGTCGCACGGCGCGTCGCGGATGTTCCGGTTCGCTTACCCGGATCCGTTCTACACGCGGCTCGCCGTCCGGGCGTTGCCGCTATGGCGCGAGATCGAGGCGGCGGCGGGTGTCGGCCTGCTAGCCGTCACGGGCGGGGTCGACCATGGCGTCGACACAGCCACTTCCGCGATCGCCGGGGCTCTCGAGAGCGTCGGGGCACCGGGCCAGTGGCTCGACCCCGCCGACGCCATTCGGCGCTGGCCGGGGCTGCGCTTCGACGGCCGCGTGCTGTTCCACCCGGCAAGCGGCCGCCTCGACGCAGACGCAGCGGTTGCCGCCCTGCAGAAGCTCGCGGTCGCCGCCGGCGCGCGGGTGCACCACCACGTTCGGGTAATGCACATCGGCGACGGTGAGGTCGTGACCGAGGCAGGCGACAGGTACCGGTCCGATCGGGTGGTCGTGTGCTGCGGCGCGTGGACCCAACCCCTGCTGGGCGAACACCTGCAGCTGCCGCCGCTTCGAGTGACACAGGAGCAGCCGCTTCACTTCGCCCCCCGCCCGTCTCTTGCCGGTCGCGAATGGCCCAGCGTCATCCATTACCGCGGGCCGGACACCGCGCCGTTCGGCTTCGGCTACGGCATGCGCACCCCGGGGGAGGGCGTCAAGTTCGGCTTCCATCACGCCGGGCC
>JBPYES010000013.1:0-19863 GCA_051984825.1 Jatrophihabitantaceae bacterium | reverse complement strand
CGACGAAGATCGCGGTTGTGAACGACGGACCGAGCACGATCAGCCCGACCGTCACCGGCACCAGGACCGTCGCCGACAAACGCGCGCCCATCGACAGATGCTCGATCACGGCGCCTCGGTCGCCGCGCGCCGCCGCCCGGGACATGCGCGGCATCAAAGCCGTCAGCAGCGAGACGCCGAGGATCCCGTAGGGCACCTGGAAGAGCAGGTCGGCGTAGGTGAACGTGGTCACGCCGTTGTGGTTGTAGCCGACCTTGACGATGAAGCTCAGCCCGATCTGACTGGCGATGACGTAACCGAGCACCCACCCCGTGAGGGGGCCGACGTCCGTCATCCGGCGCTCATGTCCCTCGGCGCGGAACCGCCAGCGCCACCGGAACCCGACGCCGCGCAATGACGGCACGAGCACCAGCGCCTGGGCGGCGATGCCCAGCGTGGTGCCGATGCCCAGCACCGCGATCTGCGTGTTCGTCATCGTCGACGGCAGCAGCGTCTTCGGGCCGGGCAGCGCCCAGAAGACGCAGACGGTGGCGATCGTGATCACGTTGTTCAGCACCGGAGCCCACGCGCCGGGGCCGTACACGTTGCGGGTGTTCAGGATGGCGGTGAACATGGCGCCGAGGCCGTAGAAAAAGATCTCCGGCAACAGCAGGGTGGCGAACGTCGTGGTGAGGTCGCGTTCGCTGGGATTGTTCACGAAGATCGTCGCCAGCAACGGGGCCGCCGCGACCGCAACGAGAGAGGCCAGGGCCAGGGCCACTGTGGCAATCGACAGCAGTCGCTGCGTGTAGGCCTCGCCGCCGTCCTTGTCGTGCTCCTCCGCATGGACGAGCAGCGGGATCAGCACGCTGGACAGGACCCCGCCGAGCATCAGCTCGTACACCATGTTCGGGAAGCTGTTGGCGCCGTTGTACGCGTCGGCGACCAGTCCCGTACCGAGCGCCGCGGCGAGCACCACGCTGCGCAGGAAGCCGGTGATGCGGCTGACCAGGCTGCCGATCGCCATGATCCGGCTGGACGCGAGCAGCCCGGCCTCGGCGCGCTTGCCCGCAGCAGGTTGCGGCTCCGGCCGGCGCCGACGCTGTCCGACGTAGGTCGTCGCCCCCCACTGCTGTTCGGCGTGCGACCATTCCTCCTCGGAGGCGTGCTGCCACGCCGGCATGAACACGCCCGTCATCGACGGGTCTTCGGTGAACATCCGCGGCTCGAAGGTGATCTGGCCGCGCCCGGGGCCGTAGTGGGACGGCTCGCTCCAGCCGTCGTCGTGTTGCTCGCTCACGTGCCGGCTCCGATCGGCGCCGGCTCGGCCGGTTCTGCCGGGTGCTTGGCACGGCCGCGGACCCGGCGGACCACCCGGATCGCCAGGGCCAGCACGAGGACTCCGACCGCCACAGCGGTGATGATCACGCCGACCGCACCGAGTGCTGTGCTGTGGATCGAAAGCGGGACGGAGCTGCCCAGCTCGCTGCCGTCCGGCGTGAGCAGGATGGCCTCCACTTGGAAGGTTCCGGCTCGCTGCACCCGCGTCGAGATCTTGAGCGTGTCACGTGTCGGACTCGTCGGCGATGCCGCTCGCGGGACGGTCACCACGCGGGTGTCGTCCGCGTGGAACCCGGCGACGTCATTGGCCGTGGTCACGCGCACTCGAATGTGCACGTCCACCTGCAGCGTGTTGACGACGGTGATCGGCAGGGGCGCACCGTTGGACGCCAGCGTGTAGGTGCCGCTCGACGGACGGCTGATGTAGACACCGCGCTGAATGCCGTCGACCAACGCGTCGAGGCGGCCGGCGAACGCGGTGCCGCGTGCCGGGTCGACGATCCAGGCCGCCGACGCGGCTCGCTGGATCGCGGCGGGCAGTCCCCCGATCACGGTTGGGGCGTCGGCCGGGTTCAGCGCGCTCCCGAACGAGTGCATGAACTGTGTCGCCTGCGTGGCAGCCGTGATGTCGGCGCTCGGCAACTGCGGCGGGTTGGTGGGCTCGACCAGTTGGCCGTGGTCGACCGACGCGACGGCATGGGTCGCATCTCCCAGATTCAGCGACGTCGACCACGAGGCAGCTGCGGTGGCCCGCAGCGTCCGCTCGGCGAGCTGCGGCTGCACGTTCACGTAGCGGTCGGCGGTGATCACGACGTAGTGCGAACGGGACGGTTGTTCGGCCGCGCGGACCGCCAACTCGGACGCGAGCTGCGGCAGCGTCGCGGCACCCGAGGCGTCCGGGCGCAGGGTCCGCGTCGCCAGCGGCTGCACCGCACTGTCGGTGACGGCGGCGAACGTGTGGCTCGTCGCGAACTCTGCGGGCAGCCGGGCCAAGGCGTCCGGGCGCGGGGTCGTCTCTCGTGCGCCGGGGAGTGCGGTGTCGCTGAGCACGATCACGGACCGGGTGCCGTGACTGAGCACCTGACGCAGCGCGTCGGCCGTGATCGTCCCGCCGGGTGGCCACACGACACCGCTGCTGGGCGGGATGCCGAGAGCGCCGGCCAGTTGCAGCTGCTGGGTCGGCGTGAAGCCGTCCGACCAGCCGAGCCCGGCGCCATTGAGCGACGTGATGTCCGGGTCGGCGTAGGGGGTGAGGCTGACCTGGGTGAAGGCGACCACGGACCTAAGGCGCGTCAGCCAGGCCTTGGCTGCCGCGGCGCCCGTGCCGGCGATCGTCTTACCGTCGGATTCGACCGTGTAGCCCTGGCTCATCGTTGCCAGTTCGTCGATCAGCTCAGGGTCGATCAGCAAGGTCAGCCGGACGGACGGTGCGACGTTCTGGACGACCTGCAGGGCCCGGTAGAGCCGCCCCCCCGGGCTGACCGACCTCGCGAGGTCGTCGTCGAGGAAGGTCTTGCCGTCGAGGAGCCGGTGCGGTCGGTCGATGAGTGGCCACACCCAGCTGACCTCTACCGGCTTGGGCTTGTCCTTGAATGCGGGGATGTACGTCTGCCCGAAACCGACCTGCGTCGTGGTGGCGTCCGGGTCGACGGCGGCGGAGACGGTGAAGTTGATCGGATAGACGCCGCCACCGCTCGCGAAGCAGAGGCAGATGCCGTTTGTGTCTGCGTGCAGGCTGGTAAAGGTCGTGTACGGGGCCAGCGGGCGGGTCTCGTGCGGGGCGAGCGTCGACGTAGAGATCGCGGGCAGCGGCGAGAGCGAGGAGCTGTCCGGGTTGGGCGCCGGATGGGCCATAAGCTGCTCGAGCTTCGCCTGCTGCATCACCGGGGCGTCGCGGTTGACGTCGATGACGACGTTGTAAAGCGGCTGGTTGGTGGTGTTCGTGAGCGAGAGCATGATCGTCAACGGCTCACGCTTGTCGGTGTACGCCGGCGTGGTCGGCGTCACGTCGGTGACCGTGACGATGACGCTCTGGTCGCTCAGGGACGGTTGCGCCTGCACGGGCGGGGCAACCACGACAAGGGCGACCAAGACGCCGGCGCCCACGCCGACGCGCCCTAGGGCGCGCCGAACGGGTCCACGTTCTGCTGCGCATCGCTCGGATCGGAGCCTGGCCGCGTTGTCCCCGTCGGCCGTAGCTGCGCTACGGCTCTCCTCGTCCGCCTTGCCAGCCACCGCCCGACCGCCGCTCGCGACGAGCAGGACCCGATCGACGCGCCCTAACCTCACGCGCTCTCCGCGAGCAGCCGGCCGGCCGTGTCCACCAGGCCACGCTCGTCGGGGTAGGCGAGCTGCTCGGTGATCTGCGTCAGCGGCACCCACGCCACCTCGGCCACCTCGTAGTCCTCGTCGGACAGCTCACCGCCGACCGCGCGCAGCAGGAAGTGATGCACCGTTTTGTGCACCCGGCGACCCTCGGCGATGAACCAGAAGTCGATCGTGCCCAGGCTGGCGAGGATCTCACCGCTGATGCCCGTTTCTTCTTCGATCTCGCGAATGGCCGCCTGCTCGGGGGTCTCGCCCGGCTCGACATGCCCTTTCGGAAGCGACCAGAGCAGCCGGCCTCGCCGGTCGACGCGCCCGATGAGCGCGCCCCGCGGAACATCGCCCGCCAGGTCCACGACCAGGCCGCCCGCGCTCGTCTCGTCCACCCGCTTGAGTCTCGCCCGTCCACGCCGTGACCGATTGCCGCCGGAGCGCCGGGGCGACGGCGAGTTGGAGCCCCGGGACATGCGCCGATGGTAGCGACCGGCCGGTACGGTGGCCGCGATGAGCGCGCGTGGACCGGCTGACCTGGTTGCTGTGCCGGAGGAGGCGCAGCGCCTCGGCGCCGCCTTCGCCGAGGCCGGGCACGAGTTGCACCTGGTCGGCGGAACGGTGCGCGACGCGCTCATGGGACGCGTCGACACAGACCTCGACTTCACTACGGACGCCCGTCCGAACGAGGTGCTGGCGATCGTGGCGCCGCTCGGCCGGACGTGGACGACCGGCATCGAATTCGGGACGGTGGGCCTTCAGCTCGGATCCCGGCAGTGCGAGATCACCACGTTCCGGGCGGATCGCTACGACCGGGTCACCCGCAATCCCGAGGTCGCCTACGGCGACTCACTCGTCGACGATCTGCGCCGGCGCGACTTCACCATGAACGCGATGGCGCTGTCCGTTCCGGGCGGCGTGTTCACCGACCCGTTCGGCGGACTGGGCGATCTCGCCCGGGGCATGTTGCGCACTCCGGGGACTCCCGAGGAGTCGTTCGCCGACGACCCGCTGCGCATGCTGCGCGCGGCACGGTTCGTGTCGACCCTGGGGGTGGACGTCGCGCCGGAGGTGCGCACAGCCATGACGGCGATGGCCGGCGAGATCGTCCGCATCAGCGTCGAGCGCGTCCAGGTCGAGCTCACCAAGCTGCTGCTCGGTGCGGCGCCACGGCGGGGCCTGGAATTGCTGGTCGACACCGGGCTCGCCGACCACGTGCTGCCCGAACTGCCCGCCTTGCGCATGGCTGCCGACGAGCACGGGCAGCACAAGGACGTCTACGCGCACACGCTGCAAGTGCTCGACCAGGCAATCGACCTGGAACGGCGCAGCGGAGGCCCTCCTGATTTGATCCTGCGCTGGGCCGCCGTGCTGCACGACATCGGCAAGCCGGCGACCCGCCGCTTCGAGTCGGACGGGCGGGTGTCGTTCCATCACCACGAGGTGGTCGGCGCGCGCCTGGCCCGCGCCCGGCTTCGTGAGTTGCGCTATGCCAAGGAGATCGTCGAGGACGTCGCCCAACTGGTCTTCCTGCACCTGCGCTTCTACGGGTACGGGCGCGGCGAATGGACCGACTCGGCGGTACGCCGCTACGTCGTGGACGCCGGCCCCTTGCTGCCCAGGCTGAACAAGCTCGTCCGTTCCGACGTCACGACCCGCAACCTGCGCAAGGCTGCTGCCCTGGCGTTCGCCTATGACGCGCTCGAGACACGCATCGGGCAGCTGAAGAAGCAGGAGGAGCTCGACGCCATTCGTCCCGATCTGGACGGCAACGAGATCATGGCGATCCTCGGTATCACGCCCGGTCCCGCGGTCGGCCGCGCGTATCGGCACCTGCTGGCGTTGCGGATGGAGCATGGCCCACTCGGCCACGACCGCGCCGTGGACGAACTCAAGAAGTGGTGGGCGGCTGAGCTGCGGTGACGACAGGCTGCGGTGTGACCTCCTGAGGCGGTAGCCGGCTGCCGGCGCGCAGGTACACGAAGCCGGTCAGCGCGTAGATGACGCTGAGCGCAACGACCGACGCGGGCGAATACCCGGTGTCGGGCAACAGCAGCGCGGTGGCCACGGCGGCGGCGACGAACGTCATGTTGAACAGGGTGTCGTAGAGCGAGAACACGCGGCCGCGGTAATCGTCCTCGATGACCTGCTGCACCAGGGTGTCGACGCAGATCTTGATGCCCTGCGCGGCGAACCCGAGTACGAATCCGGCGAGCAGCAGCATCGGCATGGTGTACGGCAGCCCCAGTCCGAGCTCGGCAACCGCCGCGACGCCGAGCAATAGCGCCGGCCAACGCACGAAGCCGAGCCGGCGGGATGCGCCGGGCGTGATCAGCGCGGCGACGCCCGCCCCGATCGCCACCGTGGCGATGATCTGCCCGACGCCGGCCAAACCGGCACGGAAGAAGCCTTCGTCGTGGAAGTAGTTGCGATAGAGCAGCAGCGCGCTCACGGTACTGACGCCGTAGCAGAAGCGATGGAAGCCGATCATGGTCAGCGCGTACAGCGCCGGTTTGCGGGCCGCCACGTGCCGGGCGCCGGCGACCAGCCCACGCGCCACATCGCGGAACGTCTCGCGGTTGCTGCGCTCGACGGCGTCCGGGCCCAGCACCTCGCGGTCGAAGCCTCGTGCCGCGAACGACGACGCGAGATAGGGCAATGCGGCAGCCACGGCAATTGCGGCGTACTGGATGTCGTGGCTGCCGATCAGCGCACGTACGACGATGGCGATCGTGCCGCCGAGGGTGGTGGCGATGGCTCCGCTCGTCGTCGACAGCGCGTTGGCCGTGACGAGATCGGGTGGATCGACGACGTGCGGCAAGCCGGCCGACAGCCCCGACAGGAAGAACCGATTGATGGAGAAGACCACCAGGGCGCTGAGGTAGAAGGGCTCGCCGTGCAAGCCCGCCGCGATCTCCGCGCCCAGCCCGACGACGGCCAGCGCGCGCAGCACATTCGAGATGACCAGCACGCGCTGCCGCCACCACCGGTCGAGCAGCACGCCGGCGAACGGTCCCACGAACGAGTACGGCAAGAGCACGACCGCGAAGCCCGCCGCGACGTCGGCTGCGTGGGCCCCTCGCTCCGGGTTGAACAGCACCGCGCCGGCGAGGGACGCCTGAAATACGCCGTCGCCGAACTGCCCGAGCAGCCGCACTGCGAACAGCCGCCGGAAGTCGTGGCGGCGCAGCGCAGCGCGCACATGGCCCCTCGGTTGCACCCTCTGACGGTAGCCGCGCAAGCCAGCCATGTATTAGGCAAGATGAGCACCAGCGAGCATCGCCAGGGAGCCCCGTGCCAGCTGAGCAGTCGACCCCGTGCGCGTGGACCGGACGTGTCCCCGCGTCCGGCCGGCTGCTCGTGGCCAGCACGTCGCTGCGCGAGTCGACGTTCTCTCGCACCGTTGTCTATCTGCTCGAACACGATGGCGGCGGCACAGTCGGCGTGGTGCTCAACCGGCCGAGCCATACACCGGTCGGGCAGGTGCTGCCCGCCTGGCACGAGGCCGTCTGCGACCCGGACGTCGTGTTCGGCGGCGGGCCGGTCATGCCGGACGGTGCACTGTGCCTGGCCCAGCTCAAGCGCCAAGACGTCGACCACGGTCCGGGCGTGCGCCCGCTGGTGGATGGGATCGCCACGGTCGACCTGGACGGCGATGTGGACGCCATTCGCGACGCCACAAGTCGGCTGCGCGTCTTCGCCGGGCATTCGGGGTGGGCGCCGGGACAGCTCGGCGACGAAATGACGACCGGCTCGTGGTACGTCGTGGACGGGGGTCTCGACGACGCGTTCACCACGGAGCCGGCGTCCCTGTGGCGGCGGGTACTGCGGCGTCAGCCCGGCCCGCTACGCCTGGTGTCTACCTATCCGCCCGAACTCGGCCTCAACTGAAGCCGCCCTCGCCCCCCTCGTCCCCTCCCGCTCGTCCCCCATGCGAAGTTGTCCGTGTGTCGCGGCGTCAGAGCGACACGACACACGGACAACTTGTGGGTGGGCGGGGGCGCGGGTTGGCGGCGCGCGCTTACCGCTCTACTTCGCCGCGGATGAACTTCTCGACCAGGTCACGGGCCTCGTCGTCGGAGTACTGCACGGGCGGCGACTTCATGAAGTAGCTCGACGGTGATAGGAGGGGCCCGCCGATGCCACGGTCGCGCGCGATCTTCGCGGCACGCAGGGCGTCGATGATGATGCCGGCCGAGTTGGGTGAGTCCCAGACCTCGAGCTTGTACTCCAGGTTCAGCGGCACGTCGCCGAAGGCTTTGCCCTCGAGCCGGACGTAGGCCCACTTGCGATCATCCAGCCAGGGCACGTAGTCGGACGGGCCGATGTGGATGTTGCGCTTGCCGAGGTCGCGGTCGGGGATCTGCGAGGTGACGGACTGCGTCTTGCTGATCTTCTTCGACTCCAGGCGCTCGCGCTCGAGCATGTTCTTGAAGTCCATGTTGCCGCCGACGTTGAGCTGCATGGTGCGCTGCAACTCGACACCGCGGTCCTCGAAGAGCTTGGCCAGCACCCGGTGCGTGATGGTCGCGCCGACCTGTGACTTGATGTCGTCTCCGACGATCGGTACGCCGGCGTCTTCGAACTTCTTAGCCCACTCCGGGGTGCCGGCGATGAAGACCGGCAGCGCGTTGACGAAGGCGACGCCCGCATCGATGGCGCATTGCGCGTAGAACTTCGCCGCGGCGTCGGAGCCGACCGGCAGGTAGCAGATGAGCACGTCGACCTCGGCCTTGCGCAGCTCCGCCACGACATCGACCGGCTCGTCGTCCGACTCCTCGATGGTCTCCCGGTAGTACTTGCCGAGTCCGTCAAGGGTGTGACCGCGCTGCACCGTGACCCCGGTCGGCGGCACATCGCAAATCTTGATCGTGTTGTTCTCGCTGGCCGAGATCGCCTCGGACAGGTCGCGGCCCACCTTCTTGGCGTCCACGTCGAACGCGGTCACGAACTCGATGTCACTGATGTGATAGGGCCCGAACTGGACGTGCATCAGCCCCGGCACCTTCTGGGCAGGGTCGGCGTCGCGGTAGTAATTGACGCCCTGCACCAGTGATGTGGCGCAGTTACCGACGCCTACGATGCCGACTCGAATCTTGCCCATCGGGTTCCTCCTGATTGTTAGGTGACTTCTCGTTTTCGATCAGCTCGGTCAGCCAGCGGACCTCCCTGTCGGCGGACTCCAAGCCGTGCTCCTGCAGCTGGAGCGTGTAGCGGTCCAGCCGCTCGCGCGTGCGGGCCAGCGCGGCCCGCATCCCCTCCCGGCGCTCCTCGAGGCGGCGACGTCGCCCCTCGAGGATCCGCAGCCGCACGTCCGAGCGCGTCTGCGCAAAGAACGCCAACCGCGCGCCGAAGCCCTCGTCGTCGAATGCCTCGGGTCCCACCTCGGCCAGCAGTTCGGCGAGGTGTTCCTTGCCGTCGGCGGTGAGGCGGTAGACCCGACGCGCCCGTCGCGACCGCGTGGCCGGCGCGGTCTCGTCGTGCTCCTCGGTGATCCAGCCGGCCTCGGAGAGCCGCCGCAACGTTGGATACAGCGAGCCGTAGGAGAACGCTCGGAACGCTCCGAGCAGCACCGCGAGCCGCTTGCGCAGCTCGTAGCCATGCATCGGGCTCTCGTTCAGCAGCCCAAGTACAGCGATCTCCAGCACGGCCTTGTTCCTATCGACCTGATGTATCAGCACGATACATCACGCCGACAGTTACGCAAACATACGCGACGTATGTAAGTCCATGAACCCTCTGGCGGGGCGGCCCGTGGCACAGGAGAGTTAGCCCGTCCCCCACCTGACAGGAGGTACCCGCATGCGCCGCTTCCTTGCCGTCACCGTCGCAGTTGCCGCGATCGTCGGCACGACCGCCGCCGCGACCGCTGCCACGCTGCACTTCGGCTACCACAACGTCCGCGACGGATTGCCGAGCGGGATAAGCCACTTCTCGCTCACCAGCACGGACCTCAAGCAGGGCAAGCCGATCCCCATGCAGTTCTGGGGGTGCACAGACACGGGTATTTCGCCGCAACTGGCGTGGTCCGGCGCGCCGGCGGGCACGCAGAGTTATGCAGTCACGCTCTTCGACCCGGACGCGCCCACCGGCAGCGGGTTCTGGCACTGGCAGGCCTGGGACATTCCGTCCGGTACGACGTCACTACCCCAAAACGCGACACTGCCGGCCGGGGCGGTGAACGGGCGCAACGACGGCGGCGGCTTCGGCTACACCGGACCGTGCCCGCCCGTCGGTGACCTCACCCACCACTACCGCATCACCGTGATCGCCCTGGACGTGCCGAGCCTGCAACTGCCGGCCGACACGCCTGACGCCGTCGTGGGCTTCGTCATCGGCGAGCACGCGATCGGTTCAGGGACCCTGACCGCGACGGCGCGCCAGTAGCGGCGAGCCGTCGCTCGCATGGCGGATGGATCAATCGCCGACGACAGCGAGCAGGTAGCCGTCGTAGCCCTTGGTGCCGATCGTCTGAATCGCGGTCGCGGATACCCGGCGCTCGCCGGAGACCGTGTCGACAAGGCGGCGGGTGCCCTGCACTGCGGCGTCGCCGCTCGCGGCGTCCACGACCGCCCCGTTGCGCACGACGTTGTCGACGATGATGACGGTGCCTGGGCGGGACAGCCGCACCGCGTGCGTGAAATAGCCGGCGTTATTGGGCTTGTCGGCGTCGATGAAGACGAGGTCGAACGGGCCGGTCACTTCGGGCAGCGTCTCGAGCGCCGGCCCGACCCGGATCTCAACACGATCGGCGAAGCCTGCCGTGGCGATGTTGCCGCGGGCGACCTCGGCGTGGTGCGGGTCGACTTCCAGGGTGATCAGCTCACCGTCCGCCGGCAGCGCCCGGGCGAGCCATATCGTGCTGTACCCGCCGAGCGTCCCGACTTCGAGGATGCGGCGTGCCCGGATCGCCTGGGCGAGCAGGTGCAGTTGCTTTCCTTGCGCGGCGGAAACCTGGATGGCCGGTAACCCCCCGGCGTCGCTCGCCTTCAGGGCAGCGGAAAGAGCCGGGTCGACGGGGGTCAGCGCGCCGTCGAAGTAGTGGTCGACTTCGCTCCACAGGTCATCGGTCATGAGTCGACCCTAGGGTTCGCGTTCGGGGAACAGGTGCGCGGCCACCTGGCGATCGGCGGTCCCGCCGCCGAGGGTGTACACCGCGGCGGCTCCGCCCCAGAGCAACGCCGTCAGGTAGTCAGCGAGGTCATCGCGGGTCGTCGCGTCTCGGTGATCGATCCACCAGTCGCCGGCCGCGCGAATGAAGCCGACCATGGCGATGCCCCAGGGCGTGGCTGCGGCGGGATCGCGGCCCTGCGCCATCAGGTGATCGCGCAGCCGCTGGGTGATGATCTCGCCGATGCTGCCGGTGTAGTCCCTGACCACGTCGTCGACGGCGTCGCTTCGGTGGCTGATCGCGAAGCGGTACAACTCCGGGTCCTCCTCGAGCATGGCGAGGAACGCGTCGACGCCGGCGGCGATCTCGGCACGTGGCTCGGTCACCCCGTCCAGCGCGGCGACGATGCGAGCCACCAGGGAAGCCGCCGCCTGCGCGACGATCGCCCGGTACAGGTCGGCCTTGTCGGCGAAATAGCGGTAGATCACCGGCTTGCTGGTGTGCGCCGCCCTGGCGATCTGATCCATCCCGACGTTCGCGCCGTGCTCGCGGATCGCCGTCATCGCGGCTTCGATCAACTCGAGGCGACGGGCGGCGCGGTGCTCGGCCCACCGGGTGCGGCGCCCGTCGGTGCGGGTGGCCTCTTGCACCGCCGCCGTCGCATCCGCCACTCGGCGCTTCACGTTACGGACGGTACTAGATACCGTGGCAGGCATGGCCACACGCCGTGCTGCCGTAGTCGGCGGCAACCGCATCCCTTTCGCGCGGGCCAACGGCCCGTATGCGCACGCCTCCAACCAGGACATGCTGACCGCCGCCCTCGACGGCCTTGTCGCTCGATTCGCGCTCCAGGGCGAGCGCCTCGGCGAGGTCGCCGCCGGGGCCGTGCTCAAGCACAGCCGCGACTTCAACCTGACGCGCGAGGCAGTTCTCGGCTCCCGGCTAGCTGCCGCTACGCCTGCCTACGATGTACAGCAGGCCTGTGGAACTGGTCTCGAGACGACACTGCTCGTCGCGAACAAGATCGCTCTAGGCCAGATCGAGGTGGGCATCGCCGGCGGCGCCGACACCGTCTCCGATGCGCCGATTGCGGTGAACGAGGACCTGCGCCAGGTGCTGCTCGATCTCAATCGGTCGCGATCGATCGGCGGACTGGTGTCCGCGCTGACCAGGCTGCGGCCCGGGCAGGTCAGGCCCTCCATGCCGCGTAACGCCGAACCCCGCACCGGGCTCTCGATGGGCGAGCACGCCGCGATCACCGCTCGGGAATGGGGAATCGACCGCCAAGAGCAGGACGAACTCGCCGTCGCCAGCCACCACAATCTGGCCGCTGCCTACGAGCGCGGGTTCTTTACCGATCTCGTCACGCCCTTCTTGACGTTGACGCGGGATCAAAACCTGCGCCCGGACACCTCGCTCACGAAGCTCGCCGCGCTTCGACCCGTGTTCGGCGACACGATGACGGCCGGCAATTCGACGCCGTTGTCGGACGGGGCGTCCACCGTGCTGCTGGCGTCCGACGAGTGGGCTGCCCAGCGCAGCTTGCCGGTGCTGGCGCACGTCGTCGACGGCGAGACCGCGGCCGTCGACTACGTGCACGGCGACCCGCGGGCGGACGGCCTGTTGATGGCGCCGGTCTACGCGGTGCCGCGCCTGCTCGAACGCAACAAGCTCACCCTGGCCGACTTCGACTTCTACGAGATTCACGAGGCGTTCGCGTCCACGGTGCTGGCCACGCTGGCCGCCTGGGAAGACGCCGAGTTCTGCCGGTCACGATTGGGGCTCGAGGAGCCGCTCGGTTCGCTCGACCGATCCAGATTGAACGTTGCCGGCTCGTCGCTGGCTGCCGGACACCCCTTCGCGGCGACGGGTGGGCGCATCGTCGCGACCCTGGCGAAGCTGCTCGCCGAGAAAGGCTCCGGGCGCGGCCTCATCTCGATCTGCGCGGCCGGCGGCCAGGGAGTAGTCGCGATCTTGGAGGCACCGTGAGCGATCGGTATTTGTCCCTGGTGAACTCCCCTGCCGGGCGGAGCGTCGCGTCCCGACTGGGCCTGCCCCAACCAGCGATGCTGCGCCGTTACGAGCCGGGCGCACCGCTACTGCCCGGACCAGCCCTGCTCTCCGGTACCGCCATGGCCGACGTCGTCAAAGGCATGGGCGTGGAGGTCCATGACGCCGACGACGGCGACACCCGATGGGCAGCCCTGCTGTACGACGCCACGTCCCTGGAGTCGATCGGCGAGCTGGCCCGGCTGCGCGATTTCCTCCGCGGGCCGCTGCGCCGGCTGCGCGCCTCCGGTCGCGTGGTCGTCCTTGGGCGTCGGACGGCTGGCGTCGACCCGGCCGTGGACGCGGCCCGGCAGGCACTCGAGGGCATCGTCCGTTCACTGGCCAAGGAACTGCGCGGCGGCGCGACTGCCAACCTGGTCGTGGTGGACGGTGACGCCTCACCGGAGTCAGCGCTCCGATTTCTGCTGTCGGGCCGATCCGCCTATGTGGACGGACAGGTGATCCGCGTCGGCCCGGGTGCCGCGCCCGAGGATCCGGCAAAGCCGCTTCTAGGGAAGGTCGCCCTCGTAACCGGGGCGGCACGTGGCATCGGTGCGGCCATCGCCGAGGTGCTCGCCCGCGACGGGGCGCGCGTGGTAGCGGCCGATCTACCGGCCGCCGGTGAGCGCCTGGCCAACGTGGCTAATCGCATCGGCGCCTCCACGCTGCAACTCGACATCGCGAAGCCCGATGCGCCGGCCACGCTGCTCGGCCATCTCGGAGAGCGGCATGGCGGCGTCGACATCGTGATCCACAACGCCGGCATCACCCGGGACAAGCTGCTCGCCAACATGCGGCCGGAGCACTGGGACGCCGTACTCAGCGTCAACCTCGAGTCGCAATTGCGCATCAACGCCGCGCTGCTCGGCAGCACCGTGCTGCACGACGGCGCGCGCGTCGTGTCCATGGCGTCGACCAGTGGCATCGCGGGCAATCGCGGGCAGACGAACTACGCCGCCAGCAAGGCCGGCGTGATCGGCATGGTCCGCTCGTACGCACCCGCGTTCGCGAAGCGCGGCGGCACGATCAACGCCATCGCGCCGGGGTTCATCGACACCGAGATGACGCAGTCGATGCCCCTCGCGACGCGCGAGGTCGCCCGCCGGCTGAACAGCCTCCAACAGGCCGGCCTCCCCATCGACGTCGCCGAAACAGCAGCCTGGCTGGCTTCTCCGGGCGCAGGTGGCGTCAATGGGCAGGTCATCCGGGTGTGCGGGCAGAGCCTGGTCGGGGCGTGACCGCCGCGATCGAGCTGACCCGGCCGCCCAGCCTGCTACCGCTCTATGCCAGGGCGGTGATCGGCCGCCACCACGGCGAGCGCATCCCGGCGACGAGCGTGGTACTGCACGAGCAGGCCATCGACGCCGACCACCTGGTGGCCTATCAGCGCACATGCGGTTTCCGGGTCCGAGACGTGTTGCCGCCGACATACCTGCATGTGTTGGCGTTCCCGCTCGCGATCAGGCTCATGGTCGAGCCGGAATTTCCGTTTCCGGTGGTCGGTCTGCTGCACCTCGCGAACGTGATCGAGCAACGCCGTCCGGTCCGGCTGGACGAGCCCGTGTCGCTCCGCGTGCATGCCGCGGACGTGCGCACGCACCACGCGGGCCGCACCGTGGACCTGATCGCCGACGCCATGGTCGGCGGCGAGACGGTATGGCGCGAGCGCAGTACCTACCTCAAACGGGAGACGCCGTCGGGCCCACGACCGCCGCGCGTCGCTACCGATGCCCCGCGGGGCCCGGTCGCTCAGATTCGCGCGCCGGCCGACATCGGCCGCCGCTACGCCGCGGTGTCAGGCGATCGCAACCCGATCCACCTGCACCCCCTCGCCGCTCGTCTCTTCGGATTCCCGCGGGCCATCGGGCACGGCATGTGGTTAGCGGCGCGGACACTCGCCGCCATCGAGGCGCGCCTGCCGCAGGCGTTCACGGTCGATGTGGCATTCAAGGCGCCGGTGTTGCTGCCGTCGACGTTGTCGCTCGTGACGGTCCGCGACGGCGACACGTGGTGGCTGGACGTGCGCAGCAAGTCAGGCACGCCGCACCTGACCGGGTCCGTCAGCCCCGGCAGTTAGCTGCCGTTGCCCTTGCAACAACCCGGCCGTCACACCAGGCTCGGCGAGTTGGACCATGGCCACAAGAGGAGGAGCCAGATGCGAATATCACGCGCCACCCTGGTGCTTGTCGCCGCCGTGGCGGTCGTGACAGGAGGCGCCGTCGCTGCCGCCCAACCGGGCGGCGACACGGTCGTGACGGTTGGCAGCCCGATCACCCCGTTCTCGCAGAACAAACAGAACGAGCCCGCCGTCGCGATCGACCCGAGCAACCCAGACGTGGTCGTCGCCGGCTCTAACGACAACATCGATATGGAAGCGTGCGCTGCGGGCGCTCCGAACACCTGCCCGTTTACGCCGGGCGTCGGCGTATCCGGCGTGTACTTCTCCTTCAACGGCGGCGATTCCTGGACGCAGCCGACCTATCGGGGCTGGTCGGCCCGCGGGTGCCTCGGCCCGGCGGCGTGCTCACCACAGGTAGGCCCGATCGGCACCTTGCCGCACTACTTCGAGAACGGCATCGTCTCCGACGGTGACCCGGCCGTCGCGTTCGGTCCACGACCCGGTGCGAACGGCACGTTCTCCTGGGTCAACGGTTCACGGCTTTACTACGCGAACCTGACCTCGAACTTCCCCACCGGCGCCGCATTCAAGGGCTTCGAGGCGATCGGCGTATCGCGCACGGACAACGTGCAGGCCGCGGCTGCGGGCGACGCCTCGGCGTGGTCCGCCCCGTCGGTGATCTCCAAGCAGACGAGCACAACGTTCTCGGACAAGGAGCAGGTGTACGCAGACAACGCGACATCGAGCCCGTTCTTCGGCCGCGTCTACGTGTGCTGGGCATCGTTCCGTGGACAGGAGAAGGGCAAGGCGATGCCGGTCCCACTCACTGTGGCGCGTTCCGCTGACGGCGGTGCTACGTGGACCGTCTCGCAGGTCGGTCCGGCAACCAATAACGGCATCAACCAGCAGGCCGACGGATGCACGATCCGCACCGACAGCAGCGGCAACGCCTATGTGTTCGGCGTCGGACGTCGTAATGGCGTCACCGTTCAGTTGATGTACAAGTCGACGGACGGTGGTGCGCACTTCACCGGTCCGACCGTCGTTTCGACGGCCGTGGGCACCGGCGTGTTCGACCCCGTGCAGGGACGTCCGGTGATGGACGGCCTCGGCGGCGCCCGCGTCGACCTCGGCGTCGGTGCCAGCGTGGACGTCGCCAACGGCCGGCCGTCCGGCTCGGGCGGCACGAACGAGCTGTTCATGACCTGGGCAGACGGGCGCAACGGCCTCAACCGCGAGCAGCTCATGCTGACCTGGTCGCGTGACGGCGGCGCCACCTGGGCGACGCCGATGGCGGTACCGCTCGCCACTGGTGACCGGCCGGTGTACGTCGCGCCGGCGGTCTCCCCGAACGGCTCCGACCTGTACATCGTCTACAACGCGTTCACCACGCCGTACCGCAACGACACCACCAGCCCGCGTGGCCTCGTCGGGGTCGTACTGCACGCGGACGTGACCGGTGGCGCGCCCGGAGCGTTCACCACGCTGCACCGAAGCGCGGTGGGCGACCCGCGTGGATCGTCGGCCAACGCACTGACCGATGAGTTCATCGGTGACTACGTCTACGCATCCGCAACGAATGATGCCGTTGCCGCGGTGTGGAACGACACGACGAACGCCGCCGATTGCCCTGCGATCGACGCATACCGTGCTTCGCTCTACACGACGCCGATTTCGGCACCGAATGTTCCGGCATCCTGCCCGGCGACGTTCGGCAACAGCGACATCCGTGGTGGTACCTACCCTGACCCGACGCCGTAACTCGTAGCGGCGTCAAGCGCCGTGCCCAGGAACCGGCCGACGTCCGCGACGGCGTCCCTCGCCTCGCGGACCAGGCCGGCTTGGGCATGGGCGCAGTGCCACAGTCCGGGCAACTCGCGCACCGTGACGTCGACGCCGGCCGCGCGCAGCCGGGCGACGAAGCGTAGTACCTGGTCGTACAGCAGCTCGTCCGGCATGACGTGGACAAGCGTGGGCGGCAATCCCGTCAGGTCCGCGTGCATCGGCGCGAAGCCGGGGTCGCGGCGATCGCCGCCTGCGCCGTAGGCGGCTGCACAGATCCGGCTCTGCGACAGGTTGACCACAAGATCGCGGGATCGGCGCGCCGAGTGGTCGCCCGGATCGGTCCACGGCGAAAGCAGCGCGAGCGCTGGCACGTGCACGCCGCGGTCGAGCAGCCGGCGCGCGGTGGCGACCGCCAGGCCACCGCCGGCAGAGTCACCGGCGATCGCCGCCTCACCCAGGTCCAGGTACGCGCCGACGGCGTCGTCCAGGGCTGCCGGATACGGGTGCTCAGGCGCCAGGCGATACGCCGGCGTATAGACCGCGGCGTCCGCGGACTTGGCCAGGAACGCAGCCAGCGAACGGTGCGTCAACGGCGAGCAGGTCGTGTAGCCACCGCCGTGCAGGTGCAGCACCGTACGCTTGCGTATGGTCGCACCGACGGTGACCCGTTCCGCCGGCCGTCCACCCAGCGTCACGTGGCGTACGACCGTGCCCCGCGGCACGGGCTGCAACCGCGCGCCCGCCTCCAGCAGCCGCCGCTGCAGGGTGAAGGGCAGGTGCGCGTCGAAGGCCACCCGGTAGAACGCTGCGACCTCGGCCATCACGAGCCGGCGTGGGAGCATCACGGCGTCAACCGTTTCGTTTCGCCAAGGCGGCGCCCACTCGCTGATAGGCGGGGCCGGCCAGCCGCACCAGGATGTCCAGCACGTGTGCGTCCGGGCCGACGAGCACGCGGGCGCGGCCACGCTCCGCCGCCCGCATGATCGTCCGCGCTGCCCGCTCGGGCGAGGTGCGGGCCACGCGCTGGTCGAAGAACGCGCTGAGGGCTGCGGCGTCCCGTCCCTCGGCGGCGCCTGCGTTGCGCGCGATCGGGGTCTTGACGCCGCCGGGGTGCACACAGATCACGCGCACCGGATGACCGGCCACGAGCATTTCCTGGCGCAGCGCCTCGGTGAAACCGCGCACCGCGAATTTCGCCGCGTTGTAGGCGCCCTGCGACGGCGCGGCCAGCAGCCCGAGTACCGACGAGACGTTCACCAGGGTGCCGTCGCCGGACGCGATCAAGTGCGGCAGGAACGCTTTCGTGCCGTGGACGACACCCCAGAAGTCGACGTCCATAACCCGCTCGATGTCGGTGAACGCCAGCTCGATGACGTCCCCGGTGAACGCGATGCCGGCGTTGTTGATCACGAGGTGGACGTCGTCGAACGTGTCCGCGTAGCGCAACACGGCGTCTCGGTCGGTGACGTCGAGCCGATCGCATCGGATCGTGGCGCCCATCTGCCGCGCGCGCTTGGCGGTTTCGCCGAGGCCGGCGTCGTCCACATCCGAGATGGCGAGCGTCGCCCCCCGCGCCGCCAGCTCCCAGGTGAGTGCCCGGCCGATGCCCGACGCCGCGCCGGTAACCACGGCGGTCCGTTTCGCGAAGCGGCTCACGCGAGAGCCGTCGAGTCGTACGCGGCCAGGTCGAACCGACGGGTCTGCTGCCGGAAGGTGAACGTGAAGCCAGGCCATAGCGTGGTGTTCACCCCACGCGAGTCGAGGTACCAGGACGCACACCCGCCGGTCGTCCAGATCGTGCGAGCCATGCGCCGTTGCAGGGCGTCGTTATAGCGGCGCTGCTCGTCGCGGCGCACCTCGACGGTGGCGAGGCCGTGCTCGTCCATGGTGGAAAGTGCGTCGAGCAGGTAGTTCAGCTGCGACTCGATCATGAGCACCATCGAGTTGTGGCCGAGGCCCGTGTTGGGGCCGACCAGGAAGAACAGGTTCGGGAAGTCGGGCACCGTCGAGCCCTTGTAGGCCTGCATCCCGTCTGCCTGCCAGACCTCGCCGAGGGTACGTCCGGCGGCACCTTTGATCTTGTGGTGGGCGGGCGAATCCGTGACGTGGAACCCGGTCGCCACCACGATGGCATCGACCGGACGGACCGTGCCGTCCGCGGTGATCACCGCATCGGGTTGCACCTTGGTTATCGCGTCGGTGATAAGCGAGACGTTGTCGCGCTCGAGCATGGGGTACCAGTCGTTCGAGAGGAGGATGCGTTTGCAGCCGATCCCGAAGTTCGGGGTGACCGCCTTGCGCAGTTCGGGGTCGTGTACGCCCCGGGCGAGGTTGGCCAGCGCCATCTTGCGCGCCGGTGCGGCAAGGCGGGGGTTGACGGCGAAGCCGAACACGAATGTCTCGCGTCCCCAGTAGATCAGCGTGCGCGCCAGTCGTTGCAGCCCGGGAACGTGCTGATACGCAAAGCTCTCGAAGGCGGGGTAGGTGCGGTCGCGGCGCGGCATGATCCACGGCGCGGTGCGCTGATAGACGTCGAGCTGCGAGACGATCGGTGCGATCTCGGGGCCGATCTGTACGGCGGACGCGCCGGTGCCGATCAACGCAACGCGCTTGCCGGTGAGGTCGATGTCGAGATTCCACCGTGCGGAGTGGAAGACGTCGCCGCCGAAGTCGTCGATGCCCTCGATATCCGGGAGTGCCGGCTCGCACAACGATCCGATCGCGCTCACGAGGATCTTGGCCGTGAACGGGCCCTGCGAGCTTTCGACTACCCACCTGCGCGCCGCGGAGTCCCAGGCCGCCGCGAGCAACTCGCAGTCGAACACGAACTTGCCGAGTACCCGGTATCGAGCCGCGATATCGCGCAGGTACCGCTGGATCTCCCAGCCGTCGGAGAATGATCGCGACCAGCTCGGATTCAGCGCGAAGGAGAACGAGTAGAGGTGGGATGGGACGTCGCACGCCGCGCCCGGGTAGATGTTGTCGCGCCAGGTGCCGCCGACCTCGTGGCCGCGTTCGATCACGACGAAGTCGTGCCGGCCCGATTGGGTCAGCTTGATGGCGGCGCCGATGCCGGCGAACCCGCCACCGACGACGAGTACCTCCACGTCCCGCACGCGGTCACCGTACGAGCCAACTGAATACCAGTCAATAGTGCTCCGAT
>JBPYES010000012.1:0-3778 GCA_051984825.1 Jatrophihabitantaceae bacterium | reverse complement strand
AGAGGAGCACCGCTATGGCGACCCTGTTGTCGGTCAACGTCGGCCTGCCCAAGGACGTCGCCTGGCAGGGACACACGGTCTACACGGGCATCTGGAAGCAGTCCGTCGCAGGGCCGCACATGGTGCGTCGGCTGAACATCGACGGCGACGGCCAGGGCGATCTCAAGGGCCACGGCGGCGAGCAGCGCGCTGTGCTCCTCTATCAGATCGAGTCCTACCGCCACTGGCAGGAGCACTTCGGCCGCGATGATTTCGAGTTCGGCCAATTCGGGGAGAACTTCACGGTCGAGGGGCTCAGCGACGACGACGTGCACATCGGCGACCGCTACCGCATCGGTGAGGCGGAGTTCGAGGTAACCCAGCCGCGCGTTACGTGTTTCCGCGTGGGCATGCGACTCGGCGAACCCCAGATGCCGGCGCTGCTGGTCGCCCACCACCGGCCCGGCTTCTACCTCCGCGTCATCACCGAGGGGCACGTCGAGGCCGGCGACGAGATCGTGCGGACCCGGGTCGGCCGGCACGCGCTCAGCGTCGCCGACATCGACGCCTTGCTGTATCTGCCCGGCCGGGACATCGAGCGGCTCCGCGCTGCCGTCGACATCCCCGCGCTCAGCCCCGGGTGGCAGCAGTCCTTTCGCGAACTGCTCGACGCCGCCGAGAACGGAACTGACGCCGACGCACCGCCGGTGGGCGTCGAGCCGGGCTGGGCGGGCTTCCGCCGCCTGCGCGTCGCCAGGCTGGTAGCGGAGAACTCGACGGTGACGTCGGTATATCTCGCCGCACAAGACGGCGATGTTCTGCCGCGACCTACAGCTGGGCAGTACATCACGCTGCGTATGGCGGGAGCGGGTGATCCAGCGCCGGTGCGCAGCTATTCGCTGTCCTCGGACCCGGGCGCCGACACGTATCGGATCAGCGTCAAATGTGAACCAGAGGGCGTCGTCAGCGGCTACGTTCACTCTGCGCTGCAGGCCGGGTCGGTGCTCGACGTCGCCGCCCCGCGTGGCGAGTTCGTGCTCACCGACGATGCAACGCCGATACTGCTCATCTCGGCAGGCATCGGCGTCACACCCGTGCTCGCCATGCTCCACCAACTCATGGACATGAGCACCACCCGAGACGTGTGGTGGATCCACACCACCCGAGACGCGACGCAACACGCTTTCGCCGATGAGGCACACCAACTGCTGCAGTCACTGCCACATACTCACGAGCACATCTTCTACACCTCGCCCGAGGCGGACCTGTCGCTCACGAGCACGATCATGCGAGGACGGCCGACGTTCGCCGCACTTGCCGACCTGCGGCTGCCGAGCGATGCCATGGCCTACGTCTGCGGGCCGACCGCGTTCATGAACGACATGCACGAGGTACTCGTCGAGCTAGGCATCGCGCCGGAGCGGCTGCACACCGAGTTGTTCGGTGCGCTTCCCGCCATCAACCCCGGCGTCACTGACACGCGACGGCCGCCGCCGCACCAGCCGCCCGGGCCGGAGGGAACCGGGCCGGAGATCACGTTCGCGCGCAGCGGACTCACAGTGCCCTGGGCCGACCGGCACCGTTCTCTGCTCGAACTGGCCGACGCGTGCGACGTCCCGACTCGTTACTCCTGCCGAACCGGCGTGTGCCACACCTGCGTCACGCCGATCCTGGCAGGCGACATCAGCTACGCGCCCACGCCGCTCGAGATGCCAGGACGCGGCGAAGTGCTGATCTGCTGCGCCCGTCCGGACAACGACCTGGTGCTCGACCTATGAAACGCTCGGTTACACGGGCCGGCAGACATGGGCGACGGCGCCGCCCCTGAACGCAGTGGTCGTGATCGGCTCGATGTTCAGCGGCGCGACGAATATCCGCTCACCGTCGCCGGCCACCACCGGATGGACGAGCAGCTGGAATTCGTCGATCAGCCCTGATTGGCACAGCGATCGCGCGAACTGAGCGCCGCCGTGCGCAAGGAGGTCACCACCTGGCTCGTCCTTGAGCCGTTTGATCTCGTCTACGAGATCCCCAGACACAATGCGGGAGTCTGCCCAGTCCGCGGTGGTCATGCTCTTGGAGAACACCACCTTCGGGGTGTCGTTCATCGGCGCGGCGAACCTGCTCGTGGACTGCGGCCAGTAGGCCGCCATTTCGCGATAAGTCCGCGCACCGATGAGATGCGCCTTGACGTTTTGCAGCGATTGGAGCGTCCAGGCGTCGACATCCTCCGTGGAGCTGGGGAAGATCCAGTCGTTGCCGCCGTCGCGCGTTGCGACGTAGCCGTCCAGAGTCTGCGACATCTTCAGGATTAGCTTGCTCATTAGGGGATTCCCTTCTGCAGCGATGCTGTCAAATCGGCCAAGCGGCGGTAGGACTCGATCAGCCCTTCCTCCATGCCGTACGCAACATGGGCATCGCGGGCCGCGATCGAGGAGTGCACCGTCCGGCAGGCGATCAAGGTGCCGCCTGCAACCGGGTCGAAGGTGAACGTGTCGACGGCTTCGTTGTCGGGAGTGCCCTCGTACACGAACGACTGCACCAGCCGGTGCGGCGGTTCGATCACCCGATACTCGCCGTAGAAAGCGAACTCCTGGCCGCTCGGCGCGCGGTGGACGAATCGGTATCTCCCGCCGACGCGAAGGTCGATCTCGCAAACAACCAGCTCGAGGTGCCGCGGACCCCACCAGCGGCGCAGATGTTCCGGCTCGGTGTACATCCGGAACACGAGCTGGGGAGGGGCCTTGATCTGCCGGCGGAATATGACCACCGGCTCGTTCGGAGGGATCTCGATCTCGAGTTCGCTCATGACGGCGTCCGCTCGGTAGAAAGCGTGTCCACGTACTCGTCGAGACGGGCGAAGCTGGCCTCCCAGAACTCGCGATACGTGCCCAGCCAGTCCGCAACCTCCTTGAGCAGACCGGCCTCCAGGCGGCACAGGTTGTGCTTTGCCTGCCGGCGACGTGACACCAGACCCGCAGCCTCAAGCACCTTCAGATGCTTGGAAATCGCCGGCTGGCTCATCGGGAAGGGGTCGGCGATGTCGAGCACCCCCGCCTCACCCGACTTCAGCCGGGCCAGGATGGCTCGCCTGGTCGGATCGGCCAAGGCAGCGAACGCCCGGTCCAGTTCCTCGTCGGCAAGCGAATGCATAACCGACAGGTTATATGTGTGCGAGGTGGACGGTCAAGCGGCTTCCGCCATACTGCACGGGTCCTCGAAAGGGTCGTTTCGGTAGCGGGTTCATGGAAGAGCGCCACGACACCATCGTCATCGGCGGTGGCCAGGCCGGACTGGCGATGAGCGCTGTCCTGCGCGACCGCGGTCGTGATCATGTGATCCTCGAACGTCAGCGGGTTGGCGAGCGATGGCGGTCAGAACGCTGGAACTCCCTGCGATTTCAATTCCCGAATTGGTCGATCGAACTGCCTCGCCTGTGCCACGTCCCTGACGATCCGGACGGTTTCGCCACGGCGCCCGAGATCCTGCGGCTGATCGAGCAGTACGCGACGGACGCCCCAGTGCGCGAGCAGACGAACGTCGTCACGCTCGAGCACGACAGTGACTGCTTCATTGTCGTGACTGACGCCGGTGCGCTGCGTGCGCAGCAGGTGGTGATTGCGACCGGGCCGTTCCAGCGTCCGTACGTGCCCGCTATCTCGTCCGACCTGGCTACAGCCATCCTGCAGACCGATCCCACCCGCTACCGGGCACCGGACGGCCTGCCCGACGGCGCCGTACTCGTGGTCGGCAGCGGCGCGTCGGGGACTCAGATCGCCGACGAACTGCTGCACGCGGG
>JBPYES010000011.1:0-5639 GCA_051984825.1 Jatrophihabitantaceae bacterium | reverse complement strand
TGCGCGATCATGTGGCCGGAGTCGACACCCGGCTCGGCTGCCAGGAACGGCGGCAACCCACGCGAGCGGGCCGCATCGAGCATCCGGTCGGTACGGCGCTCGCTCATCGACGCCAGGTCGGCCACCGCGATCGCCAGGAAGTCGAGCACGTACCCGAGCGGCGCGCCGTGGAAGTTGCCGTTGGACTCCACCCGCCCGTCGAGCGTGACGACCGGGTTGTCGATCGCCGCGGCCAGCTCGTACCCGGCCACCGTCCGGGCGTGCCCCAGCGTGTCGCGGGCGGCGCCGGCCACCTGCGGAGCGCACCGCAACGAGTAGGCATCCTGGACGTACGTGCAGTCGGGGCCGGCGTGTGAGGCCATGATCGGCGAATCAGCCAGCAGTGCCCGCATGTTCGCCGCCGCGACAACCTGTCCGGGCTGAGGGCGCAGCGCCGCGAGGTCGGCTGCGAAGACCCGGTCGGTGCCGAGCATCGCCTCGACGCTCATCGCGGCGCTGATGTCGGCGGTGCGCAGCAGTTGGTCGAGGTCGGTGCAAGCGAGCAGCAGCTGGCCGAGCATGCCGTCGGTGCCGTTGATGAGGGCCAGTCCCTCCTTCTCGGTCAGCTCGATCGGTTGCACGACCTCCGCGGCCGGCCGCAGCACCCCCGACGCGTCGCGCACCGGCCCCTCGCCTAGCAACGCCATCGCCACATGAGCCAACGGTGCGAGGTCGCCGGAACACCCCAGTGACCCGAACTCGTGCACCACCGGCGTGATGCCCTCGTCGAGCAAGAAGCACAGCGCGGCTGCGGTCTCGGGGCGCACGCCCGTGCGGCCGGTGGCCAGTGTCGAAAGGCGCAGCAGCATCATCGCGCGGACGACCTCGCGCTCGACCTCGGGACCCGAGCCCGCCGCGTGCGAACGGATCAACGAACGCTGCAGGGCGGCGCGCCGATCCGGTGGTATCGGGGTGGTTGCGAGCGCGCCGAACCCCGTCGAAATGCCGTAGTGCGGCTCGGCGTCATGGGCGAGCGACTCGACGATCTTGCGGGATTCGGTGATCGCGTCGACGGCATCGGGCGCGAGCGAGACGCCGGCACCGGTGCGCGCGACAGCCACCACCTCGGCCTCGGTGACCGGCCCGCGGCCGACGACGATGCGCTGCACTACTCGGACCTCGGCATGTGCACGACTCTAGGCGCTGGTCGGCGATCGGGCTGGCGGCACTCGCACCCCACCGGTGGCCGGGCAAGATGATGCCCATGCGGGCTGTCGTGGTCACCGAGCCGGGCGGCCCGGACGTGTTTCAGCTGCGCGACGTCCCCGACCCGGTGCCGTCCGAGGGCGAGGTCGTGATCGGGGTGGCAGCGACTGCGGTCAACCGGGCCGATCTGCTCCAGCGGCAGGGGCATTACGAGCCGCCGCCGGGCACATCGCCGTACCTGGGGCTCGAGTGCTCGGGTGCGATCATCGAACTCGGCGACGGCGTGTCCGGCTGGCAGATCGGCGACCAGGTGTGCGCGCTGCTCGGCGGCGGAGGCTATGCCGAACGGGTCGCCGTGCCGGTCGGGCAGTTGCTGCCCGTTCCCTATGGACTGTCCACAGTGGACGCCGCCGCGCTGCCCGAGGTGACCTGCACGGTCTGGTCGATGGTGTTCGACATCGGACGGCTGCGGCCCGGAGAGACGCTGCTGGTACACGGCGGCGCGAGCGGGGTGGGCACCATGGCCATCCAGCTCGGTCACCGCCACGGCGCTCGGGTGATCGCGACGGCGGGCAGTGCCCGCAAACTCGACGCATGCCGCGGGCTCGGCGCAGACGTCACGATCAACTACCGGGAGCAGGACTTCGCTGCGATGCTGTCCGGCCAGGTCGACGTCATCCTCGACAACATGGGCGCTGCGTACCTCGCCCGCAACCTCACCACGCTGGCGATCGGTGGGCGGCTCATCTCGCTCGGTCTGCAGGGCGGGCGCAAGGCGGAATTGGACCTCGGCGTGCTGATGGCCAAGCGGGCCAGCGTGGCCGCGTCGACCTTGCGAGCCAGGCCACAGGCGCAGAAGGCACAGATCGTCGCAGCCACCGGGGCGTTCGTATGGCCGATGATCGAATCCGGGGACGTGCGCCCGGTCATAGACCGTGCGTTCCCTCTGGCCGACGCTGCCGAGGCGCACCGCATCGTCGAAAGCGGCGAACACATCGGCAAAGTGCTGTTAACGACAACCTGAGTAGGTAACGCCGCCGAGGTCGGGGAAAACAGCGAGCGTCACGCTGGCCGGCGCCCCGTTGACCGAGTAGTCGACCTGGAAGTGCACCGGCAGCGGCTGCGGGCACGGCATCAGCACATCCACGGTGAGCCGCAGCCACGCGGTGCCGCCCGGGGCGAGCCAGCTGTCCGGCACCGGCACCCCTGGAACATGGCAATTCCCTATTTCGGCATCCACCATGCGCAGCCCGGCCATCGGGAAGATCCCGCGTACATAGTGGAACTGGATGGGCACCGTTTCACCGTTCTGGACCTGGGCGCCCAGCATCAGCCGGTGTGTCCCCGGCGGCTGTATCGAGCAGGTTGGGCCCGTGGTGCCCAGCTTCGGCAGCTCACTCAGCACCGAACCAGCCGGCGTCGGCGGCGGCGCACTGGATGCGGCCTTCGACGTGTGCCTGCCCAGCACGTAACCGATGCCGATGCCGGCAGCCAGCACCGCAAGGACGAGCAGGACGAGCCACCACGGGCGTCGCGCCCAGCGCATCGGCGCGCGCGGCGACCGTCCTTTGATGACATCATCGGCGGGCGTCGTCTCGACGAACGTGATGTCGCCCTCGTCCGCGCTCATACGTACTCGTCCAGCGCCGCAGCGAGCTGCTCCGTCTCCGCCCGGGTGGTGTGCGGCATCAATCCAGCATGCACGGTGCCGCCGAGTTCGTCTGCGCCGAGAGTCCGCATGAAGCGGCTCATGCCGGCGGCCCCTGTCCACACCGAGATGCCACGTGACTTGAGATAGTCGCCGACCTCGGCCGCCTTGCGGCCGTCGACCGCGAACGACACCAGCGGCACCCGATGCGACGGCGAACCGAGCACGGTCACGCGCGGCATGGCGTGTAGCCGCCGCTCGAGCACGGCAAACAGCTGACGCTCGTACTCGCCCGCGGCGCGAAGCGATGCGATCAGCCGCTGCCGACGTGAGCCGGTGGCCCACTCGTCCATGCCCGCCAGGTGATCGACCGCGGCTACGACGCCGTCGAGCAGTTCGACGGGCAACGCGCCCGTCTCGTAGCGCTGCGGGACCGGTTCGGCGGAATGCTCGTCCAGCTCGTACAGCAGGCCCTCACGGGCGACCACAGCGCCGAGCGTCGGACCGCCGAATCCCTCGACCGCGATCGCGACCAGGTCGGCGCCCAGGGCTGTGATGTCGAGTGGCATGTGCGGCAGCGCGGCGCCGGCGTCCACCGCGACGACCGCACCGACCGCATGCGCCATGTCCGCGATACGGCGCACATTGGGAACGGCGCCCGTCGCCAGGTTGGCGAGCGGCACCGTGACCAGACGGGTCCGACGGGTGATGAGGCGCTCGTACTGCCACTCCGGCAGCTCGCCGGTCTCGACGTCGACCTCCGCCCAACGGACAACTGCGCCCGTCCTCTTGGCGGCGCTGAGCCACGGACGCAGCGCACCGTCGTGGTCGAGGCGGCTGAGCACGATCTCGTCGCCGAGGCGCCACTCCCGCCCGATCAGTGCCGCGAGCTGTTCGACCAGCACCGTCACGTTCCCGCCCAGCACGACGCAGTCCGCCGCGGCGCCGACCAGGTCACCGATGGCGCGGCGCGCACTGTGGACGGAGACCGCCGCGCGCTGTGAACGTGCCGACTGCGAGCCCGGCTGTGCGGGGCCGGACCGGAGCGTGGTGATGATCGCCCGGATGACCGTCTCCGGCTGGAGCGCGCTGAAGTTGCCGTCGAGATACGCGATGCGAGCGCCGAGGGTCGGATAGAGCCCCCGAACACGCGCGACATCGAACGTCACGCCGGACCGCCCATCCGGCGACTGTTCATCGTTGCCAACCTCGCAGCTGCTGGGCCAGATCGTGCCTGCCGCCAGGCCTGCGCAAGACTGGACGCATGACCGACGACATCCAGCACCCTGGCGAGCCCCAGCATCCTGCCGAGCCCGACGCGGTTGTCGCAGCTCGCGAGCACTCCGATGCTGGTGACGACGGTGATGAGATTACGGCCATGGTCGAGCAGCCTGCGAAGGTGATGCGCATCGGCACGATGATCAAGCAGCTGCTGGAGGAAGTTCGGGCTGCGCCTCTAGACGAGGCCGGACGGCAGCGGCTGCGGGAGATCCACGACCTATCGATCCGCGAGCTCGAAGACGGGCTCTCGCCTGAGCTACGCGACGAGCTGGAGCGCTTCAGCCTTCCGTTCGACAGCGACGTCCCGTCCGAGGCGGAGCTGCGCATCGCGCAGGCGCAGCTGGTGGGCTGGCTGGAGGGCCTGTTCCACGGCATCCAGACCGCGTTGGTCGCGCAGCAGATGGCGGCGCGCGCCCAGCTGGAGGAGATGCGCCGCCGCGCGCTGCCCGGTGCACACGGTGGGCCGAGCGGCCCGGTGATCATCGGGCCCGGCGGTCAGATCATCCCGGCGCCCGGCATGCAAGGCCCGAGCGACGAGGGCAGGGCGGGGCCCGGCCAGTACCTGTAACGCTGCCCGCTTTCCCTGCATCGGGGTCCCATCGGCGTGATCTTGGACTTATGGTCGCTATTGCGCCGCAACTCCAAGATCATGCCCAGAGCTTTTACCGCGTGTGGGCGTGGAGGAACGCGAGCACCTGGGCGGCCAGCGGCGTGAAGCGTCCGGACGCCTGATCCTGTAGCAGGTCCCAGCCGTGGGCGGGGCCGCCGAGCACGCGCAGGGTCACCAGCGAGGGCTTGACCCGGGCGACGATCCGCCGCGCCGTCGTGAGCCGGTCGCCGTCTCCGGTCGCAACCGCGTAAAACAGCGGCACGGCAAGCCGGTGCGCAGCCCCTTGACCGGTGATGCCGCCGAGGTCTTGCGAGTACAGATCCCCCGACAGCACGACGCACGCCGTCAGGCCGTGCACCGCCACCGCCGCCGCGAGCGCGATTGCTCCCCCGTAGGAGGCGCCCGTCACGGCAACACTGCGCGCCCCGCGCCGGATCAGTTCGGCCTTCGCGCCGGCGACGTCCGAGACGATGTCGCCCGCCCGGTCGCCGCCCGGGCAGCCGGACGCGCCGGTGCAGCGCGTGTCGTAGAGCAGCACGTGCACACCGTGGGCCGCGAGGTAGCTGCCATAGGGCAGCCAGCCGCACAGCTCACCACCACCGAGCTCATGCACCATGACCACGCCGCGCGCCCCGGTGCCGAGCTCGAGACCGAGCAGCTTCGTGCCGTCGCCGGCCCGGAACGTGAACGGGACCGCGCTGATGCCGTCGGTCTGGTTCGGGCACTGCTCGTTCAGCTTCGGATTCGCGGCTGTGCTCAGGGACGTCGTCGCGGACGTGCTCGGTGGTGCTGTCGTCGCGGAATGCGCGCTGGAGCAGCCGGCGGCGAGCAACAGCAGCAGCAACAGCGCCGTGCCTCGCACACCGGCCTCCTATGTCGACTTCGACATAGGCTAGCGCAGCAGGCGCTCGATCA
>JBPYES010000010.1:0-4008 GCA_051984825.1 Jatrophihabitantaceae bacterium | reverse complement strand
GCACGGTCCGCGGCCTCATCCAGACGACCGTCTGCGCCGAGCCCGGTGACAGCGGAGGCCCGCTCTACGCCGGCACCGCGGCCCTGGGCCTGACCTCCGGCGGCAGCGGCAACTGCACCAGCGGCGGTACGACGTTCTTCCAGCCGGTGACGGCGGCGCTGTCGGCGTACAAGGTTCAGGTGTACTGACCGCCATCGGCGTCTAGCGACTCAGGCGGCGACGAGGACGTCGGCCGCAGGGGTGTCGGCGCGTGCCCCGGACGGGCGCGCGGTGATCGCGATTGCGGTGAGTGCGGCCAGTACGGCGAAGATCACGCACGACCACAGGGCCGGACGAAAACCGGCGGTGACGGCTGCAGGACTGCCGAGGTGGCCATGCGCGGCGAATACGGCACTGGCAATCGCGATCGAGAAGACCGCGCCGAAGCGCTGCGCCATGTAGTTCACGCCTGATGCCTTGCCCATCTCGTGCTGGCGAACCGCGTTGAGGACGGCGGTGGGCACCGTCGGCAGCGCCATGGATATTCCGACGCCGGCGACAAGCAGTCCGAGGACGATCTCCACCCAGCTCGTGGACAGCGCACCGCGTGCAGCAACCCACGCATAGCCGAGGGCTTGCAACGCCAGGCCGGTCAGCATGATCGGCCGCCGGCCGATCCGGTCGGACAGCGCGCCCGCGATCGGTGAGACGATCATCGGCGTGGCGAAGAACGGCAGGAGCCGGACGCCGGTCGAGATCGGTGAGTAGCCGCGGGCGAACTGGAATTCCTGGGTGATCAGGAATGCCGCGGCGAAGGTGGCCCCGGACATCAGGAATGTCGTCACGTTGCCGACCGCAAAAGCACGATTGTGGAACAGGCGCATCGGCATCATCGGTTCGGCCACGCGCTGTTCCCAACCGACGAAGGCCAGCAGGAGCACTGCGCCAGCGAGCAGCGTGCCGACGATCTCCGGGCTCGACCACCCGATGTCGTTCGCGCGGACGAGCGCCCACACCAGACCGACGACGCCGCCGCTGACGAGCCCGACACCGACCAGGTCGAGACGTTCTGGCGCGCCGTGGCTTTCTGGCAGCAGGCGGGCGCCGAGCGCCAAGGCGATCAAGCCGATCGGGACGTTCAGCCAGAAAATCCAGTGCCAGTCGAGACGTTCGGCGACGACGCCGCCGACGATCGGGCCGGCCGCGACCGCCAGTCCGGCCAGCCCGCCGTAGATGCCGATGATCAGGCCCCGCCGTTCCGGGGGGAACGCGGTCGTAAGGATGGTCAGGCTCAGCGGCATGACCACGGCCGCGCCCAGACCCTGCACGGTCCGCGCGACGACCAGCTCACCGATGTTCGGCGCGAGCGCACACGCTGCCGATGACAGCGTGAACAGCGCCAGACCGATGTTGAAGACACGGCGCCGCCCGAACCGATCGCCGAGTGCCGCAGCGGTGATGATGCCGGCGGCAAACGCGATGCCATAGGAATTGACCGTCCACTGCAGCGACGCGAGGTCGGCGTGCAAATCTCGCTGCATCTGCGGCAGGGCGGTGATCACGACCAGCGCGTCGAGCACGACCATGAAGTACGCGGTCGACGTGAGGCCCAGCACCCATCGCAAGCGGGGCGTGGACGGCGTTCGGACGTTCGTCATCAGCTCGGCTCCTTCAGAGCGTGCCGCCTCCTCCGGGCGGATCGACAGCTTTGACGAACAGCCGGGCGCCGGACAGACACCGGCGACGCAGAATTCTTTTCGAGGACCTGTCCGTCGCCGGGGCGTCCGTTCGTCTGATACTCGAACCGGCTTTGGACTTGTTGCTGGAGGACTCATGCAGTACGCACTGTTGGCCTACGGCCGCTCAAATACGCTCCAGGACGCGGCAGCACCGATCGACGACGCAACCGCCACCGTCCTCGCCCGGCCGTACGTCGCCGGCTGGGCTCGCCTGCACGCTGACGAGTCGGCAACGACGCTGCGCACGAGCCAGGGCAAGACGCTGCTGACGGACGGCCCGTTCGTCGACAGCAAGGAATATCTCGCCGGATTGATCCTCGTCGAGGCCGAGAACCTCGACGAAGCGCTGGCCGTGGCGGAGGAGTTACAAGGCCCCCGCAGCGGCGGCGCAATCGAAGTGCGGCCGGTCATCGAAGGATGGTTCCGTGGCGCTTGACGCCGTCTTCCGGGATCACTGGGGCCGCGTCCTGGCGACGCTGATCGGCCTGCTCGGCGACATCGAACTGGCCGAAGAGGCCGCGGCCGAGGCGTTCGCGATCGCTGTCGAACGATGGCCACGTGACGGGGAGCCGGCCAACCCGGTCGCTTGGCTCGTCACCACCGCGCGCAACCGGGCCGTTGACCAGATCCGCCGGCAGCAGGTCTTAGCCGCAAAGACGAAGATGCTCGCCCGCGACCTCGAGGTCCCCCAGGAGGCGGCCATGCACGACTCTGCGACAGCGACGATTCCCGACGAGCGGCTTGAGTTGATCTTCACGTGCTGCCACCCGTCGCTTGCCCTCGATGCGCAGGTGGCGCTCACTCTGCGCACCCTCGGCGGCTTGTCGACCGAGGAGATCGCGCTCGCCTACCTCATTCCGTTCGACACGATGAGCAAGCGGCTGACCCGGGCCAAGCACAAGATTCGCGATGCGAGCATCCCCTTCGCCGTGCCGCTCAGTCACCAACTCCCAGATCGGCTCGCAGCCGTCCTTGCAGTGGTCTATCTGATCTTCAACGAAGGGTGGGGTGGCGGGCGGATCGATCTGGCCGCCGAGGCGATCCGCCTCGGTCGCGCACTTGCCGACCTCATGCCCGATGAAGGCGAAGTGCTCGCACTTCTCGCGCTCATGCTGCTACACGATGCGCGTCGGCCGGCTCGGATCCGCGACGGGCAGGTCGTCCCGTTCGACGACCAGGACCGCAGCCTGTGGAACGAAAAGCAGATCGCTGAAGGGCGGCACGTCTTGGAGGCGGCGATGACCCGCGGCCACGCCGGGCCGTACGTCGTGCAGGCAGCGATCGCCGAGCTGCACCTGCACCAGCCACGCGATTGGGCCCAGATTGCCGCGCTCTACGAGAGTCTGGCTCGGCAAACCGGATCTCCGATCGTCGAAATGAACCGAGCCATCGCTGTCGCCGAAATCGACGGGCCTGAGGCAGGACTCGCCATCCTCGACACCCTCGACCTCGACCACTACCGCTACTTCCACTCGACTCACGCCGAGCTGCTTCGCCGTGCCGGCCGCCACAGCGACGCCCGCGATGCCTACCGGCGGGCCGTGGAACTCGCCAAGACCGACCCCGAGCGGAGCTTCCTTCGAGACCGGCTCGCCGAATTGCCGCCCAGCGACTGACCGCCCTGCGACTGACCGCCCGCCCTCGCCCCTCCCCCTTGCCCCTCCCCTTTGCGAGTTGTCCGTGTGTCGCGGCGTGCTAGCACTGCGACACACGGACAGGTGTGCATGCGCAGCGCGCACGCGGCTCACAACAATCGTGCGAGCACAGTGGTTCGCGTCTGCTGATACGGGCAGCCGAGCACATCGAAAGTCGCCGCGAGCGCTGTGACCGCGCGGCGGTCACCCGCCGCGAACGCGGCAGCGCGCTCGACCACTGCGGACGCGACCGGGTTGGCACGCGCGGCGTGCCGTGCTCGCAGTATGCGGGCTGACGCATCTGGACGTCGGTCGAGCACGGCCGCCTCCACCCACACGGCCGCGTACCACGGCCGAAAGAGAACCTGGCCTGCGTGCCACCACGTTTCCGAGTCGTCGAGGTCGATCGCGAGATGCTCCGACGCCGTGCTGAATTCTCCGCGATGCAGGGCCACCATCGCGTCGAACGTCGGCGCCCAGGCCCGCGTGGTGAGCGTTGGCTGGTCGCCGTTGAGGCCGTCGACAAGGCGCAGCCAGTCGGCGCGGCCTTTATCTCGTCCGAGAATGCCGTGCACCATGGCCACCGCGCCCGCCGAGCTGGCCAGGTTCGGCACGACCGGCTCGCCCAAACGTTCCCAGCTGTTGCGGAAATGCGT
>JBPYES010000009.1:0-2544 GCA_051984825.1 Jatrophihabitantaceae bacterium | reverse complement strand
CAGACGGTCGTCTGGATGAGGCCGCGGACCGTGCCTTCGCCGCCGCTGTAGTGCACCGTTACGTTCAGCGCGGTCACCCTGCCGGAGTGCACGCCGGTCGTGCTGCCCCGGCGGGTGACCGTCTCGCCGACCGTCGGGTTGGCCGCGTGGGTGATGTCCTGGCTGCCGACCGTCCCGGGGTAGTTGGTGTAAGTCGAGGCGTAGCGCACGAGCGCGTAATCGTGGCCGGGGAACGTTGCTGCGGTCGTACTGCCGAGGAGGGTGCTGTGGCTGGCGGACGTCCACCATCGCGGCTCGAGCTTGCCGCAGTGGCCGGCCGTCAGGAAGTAGTGCGTCGAACCGCTGACGACGTTGAAGCCCAGCGAGCAGCGGTACAGCGAGCCGTAGATCGCGTCGCCGCCGGTGATATCGACGTGGAAGAGCCCCGGCGCGCTCTGCAGCCGCGCGGCGCCGCCGAGACTCGCGACGGCGGCGCGGACAGCGGCGAGGCGGCTGCCGGTCACCGAGCGGTCGACAGAGACCACGACTTGATGCGTGGCCGGGTCCACGCCCCACGCGGTGCCTGCGAATGCGACCGACCGGTCCAGGCGCTGCATCGCCGCAGACAGTCGCGCGCTGCTCGGCGCCGCGCCCGCTCCGGCCGGCAGCGCTATGAGCACGCCGGCGGTCGTCGCGCCGACCGCGGCGATGATCGTTGCCACGCGGAAAGATGTTTGGATCGGCCTCATGGGCAGCCTCCTGGACGACAGGGTGCGCAACGTAATCGGTCGCACACTGGTTGTCCCAGGATGAGACCTATGCGCCGACTCGACAAGGTCCGGCCGCTGGTTTCTGACATTGACGAAACACGTTGGAGGTCTGGGTGCGCAGCATCGACTGGGTGGACGGCCGCGTGGTCCTGCTCGACCAGACCCGGCTCCCGCAGGAGGAGCGGATCCTTGCGATTACCACGGTGGACGAGCTGGTCGACGCCATCGGCCGGCTGGCGGTCCGCGGTGCCCCGGCGCTGGGCGCGGCGGGCGCGCTAGGCGTGCTGCTCGCCGTCCGGGAAGCCGAACGGTCCGGCTGGGGCGACGGCGAGCTGCGCGCCGCCGTCGACCGGGTGCGGTCCGCGCGGCCGACCGCGGTCAACCTCGCCCGTGGCGTCGACCGCGTGCTGGTCCGCCTGCCCGAGGGCGCCGGCGCGGTCCGCGACGAGGCGCTGCGAATCTTGGCCGAGGACGGCGAGGTGAACCGGGCGCTTGCGGAGTCGGCGGCCCGGCTACTCGTCGAACTCCTCGACGTCGATCGGCTGCGCATCTACACGCACTGCAACGCCGGGGCGCTGGCAACGGTCGAGTGGGGGACCGCGCTCGGCGTCGTGCATTCGCTGTCGGAGCTGGGACGGCTGGGCCGGGTCTACGTCGGCGAGACCCGCCCGCTGCTGCAAGGCAGCCGGCTCACCGCCTGGGAGCTGGAGCGGCTCGGCGCCGAATACCGGATCGTCGTGGACGGCGCCGGGCCAGGCGTCGTCGTACGCGGCATGGTCGACGCGGTCGTGGTCGGCGCCGATCGGGTGGCCGCGAACGGCGACGTGGTGAACAAGGTGGGCACGTTCCCGCTGGCGATGGCCGCCGCCCGCGCGAACGTCCCCTTCGTCGTCGCCGCCCCGGAGTCCACGGTGGATGCCCAGACGCCGAGCGGCGACGCCGTCCCGATCGAGTTCCGGTCCGAGGACGAAGTGCTCAGCGTCAGTGGCGTGCGGATCGCGCCGGACGGCGCGCGGGGGCTGAACCCGGCGTTCGACATCACGCCGGCCGACCTGGTGACGGCGCTGGTCACCGAGCGGCGAGTGGTTCGTCCGGCGGCGGGGGAGCGGCCGGCATGACCAGCGAGAGCTTGCTCGGCATCGCGCGGACGGTGGAGCGTGCCGGGCTCGTGGTGGCTGCGGGCGGCAACATCGCAGTCCGCGTCGGCGACGACGAGCTGCTCGTCACGCCGACCGGATGGAATCTCGCCGAGCTCGACGCGTCCGATCTGGTGCGGGTCTCACTCGACGGGCGCCGCCTCGACGGCGCGAACGCCCCGACGAGCGAGCTGCTGCTGCACCTCGCGGCGTTGCGTGCCCGCCCGGACGTGGTGTGGAGCCTGCACCTGCACCCGCCGATGGCCACGCTGCTGCACGCGCTCGGAATCGGCATCCGCACGATCACCACGGACCACGCGTTCTACCTGCGCTCGATCGCCACCGTGCCGTACCTGGACCCCGGGTCGGCGCAGCTCGCCGACGCGGCCGCTGCGGAACTTGCCGCCGGCGCGGACGTGGTGCTGTTGCGCCACCACGGATGCCTCCTCGTGGCCGATACCCCGGAGCTCGTGGTGTCGCGTGCCCTCAATCTCGAGGCGGCCGCCATGGCCACCTACCGGGCGCGGCTGCTGGGTGACGACACGACGGTGTGCCCGCCCGAGTTTCTCGTGCACGTCCGTGACGAGGAACGTCGCGGGCACCGCTACGGGCGGCGGCCCTGACTCGCTCAGCTGAGGCCGGCGAGGTGCTCGGCCAGC
>JBPYES010000008.1:0-20872 GCA_051984825.1 Jatrophihabitantaceae bacterium | reverse complement strand
TCTCCTGCTCTTCGTGCGAGCGCACCTCGCTGCGGCGGCTCTCGTCAGTCAGTGCCTGAACCTTACGACGTAGGGTGCATACGTGTCGTCGCGCGTGTTCCGGCTGCCCCGCTCGGCCTATCTCGCCGTCCTCTTTCTGGCGCTGTGCGCGACGCCGGTGGTACAGCATCCACTCGCGTCATTCGTGTACGTGATTCCTGTGGTCGCCGCGGTGTTCATCGCGCGTACCGCAACGATCGTCGACGACCGCGGCATCACGGTGCGCGCACTCATCGGCCATCGCACGCTGCCCTGGACGGAGCTGCGCGGCCTGTCGGTCACCGGGCGCAGCGTCTACGCAGTGACCCCCACCGGTTCGGTACGGCTGCCGTGTGTGCGACTGGCCGACCTGGCGGCGCTGTCGGCGGCATCGGGCGGGCACCTCCCCCAGCTGCCGGAAGCCACGCCGAAATACGCCCCGTCGCGCCGCCGGCGTTAACCCAAATCATCCTGCGCGGGCGCTCATCACCCCGGCTTAGTAGCCGTCTCGGACCACGTTCAGCAGGGGTTCGCCGGCGGCGTAGCGCAGGATCTGGTCCCGGACGAGCCGGTACGCGCGCGGCGGAAAGCCGCGCACATTGCCGCCCACGTGCGGGGTCAGCAACAAGTTCGGAGCGGTCCACAGGGGATGGCCCTCCGGGGGCGGCTCCGGATCGGTGACGTCGAGTGCCGCGCACAGCCGCCCGGACGACAGCTCGGCCACGAGCGCATCCGTGACCACCACCGGACCGCGTGCGGCGTTGACCAACAGCGCACCGTCCGGCAGCGCGGCGAGAAACGCCGAGTCGACCAAACCGGTCGTCTCCGGGGTAAGGGGGACGACGAGCACCACGATGTCCGCGGCCGGCAGCAGCGCCGACAAGTCCTCCACGCCGTGGACCCCGTCACGGGCTCGGCGAGCGACGAGGACCGGCGTGGCGTCGAACGCGCGCAGCCGGGTGGCCACGTTCTCGCCGAGGTCGCCGGCGCCGACGACCAGGACGCGCTTGCCGGCCAGCTCGTCGGTGATCGTGGGCGCCCAGCGTGCCTCCTGCTGATCACGGATGAACCGCGGGAACTCGCGCAGCACCGCCAGGATCGCGGTCAGCACCCACTCGGACGTCGAGCCACCGTGAACGCCACGCCCGTCGCAGAGCAGCACGCCGGGCGGCACGTGGCCGACCCACACCTCGGCGCCGGCCGACACGAGCTGGATCACCCGCAAGGTCGGCATGGCCGCCAATGCGGCATCGCGCCGGGCAGCGTCGGCGAGCATGTAGGTCGGGACCCAGAACTCCACGCCGGCGGGAGGAGCGCCGGCGCCGTCCCACGTCACGACGTCGACGCCGCCGGGAAGATCGCCGACGAGCCGGACCGCGTCCGTATCGGGCAGACAGATCACGCTCATTGGCCGGCCTGCTCTTCGCGCAAATGGTCTTGCGATGGTCGCTCGGTCACGTGCTGAGGTTAATCAGGCACACTGGCCGTCATGCGTCGGATCCCGTGGCGGACGGTAGGGCTGCTGGCCTCGGCCGGCCTGCTCGCCGGTTGCGGCGCCGGAGCCGCCGCCGCGCCGACCTGGGTCCCACAGCCTTCGATCACCCTCGAAGCCACCCCGCCGCCGTCGGAATCGAATCAGGCGCCGTCGCAGGCGCCGAGCGGGCCGCAAGCGCCGATCCCGAACTCCCCCGGCGCGCCGCGCGCACCTGGCGGCGGCGGCTCCGCCGGGTCCGGCGTCCTGGCCACAGGGCTCAACCAGCCGACCGGGCTCGTGTTACTGCCGGACGGCACCGCGCTCGTGGGCGAGCGGACCACGGGGCGCATCTGGCATGTGCCGCTACAGCCCGGACAGGTCGTTGTGGCGAAGACGATCAGCGGCCTGGCGACGTCCGGCGACGGCGGACTGCTCGACCTGGTTCTGTCGCCGACCTATGCGCAGGACGGGCTGATCTACGCGTACGTGACCACGCCAACCGACAACCGCGTCATTGACTTCACCCTCGACGGCCCGGTCACTCCGGTGCTCACCGGCATTCCGAAGGGCGCCACCGACAACACCGGCCAGCTGTGGTTCGACGACAAGGGACGGCTCTATGTCGGCACCGGTGACGCCGGTTCGCCGCAGCTCGCCGCGAACCCCGCGAGCCGCGCCGGAAAAGTGCTGCGCGTCGACGGCATCGGCCAAGTGCCACCGAACAATCCGACGCTCGGGTCACCGGTATTCACCCGGGGTTATCGCACCGTCAACGGCCTGTGCGGAAGCGACGACATCGGCGTGATCTTCGAAACGGAAGCGCCCGCCGAGATCAACATCCTGCAGGCGGGTGCCGATTACGGCTGGCCCACCACACCGCATCGCCGCACCGTCGCGCCGGTGGCCACGCTGCCCGCAGGACATCGGGGGGCAGCCGGCTGTGCGATTCAGCAAGGCACGCTGTACCTCGCGACGACCGATGGGCAAGCGTTACTGGCCGCGCCGATCACCTCGCCGGGCCGGCTGGGCACGATCAACGTGGTGCACCTCGACGAGAACTACGGCCGGCTGCGCACTGTCGTCGCCGCCCCGGACGGCGCCCTGTGGCTGACCACGTCGAACCGGGACGGCCACGGGCATCCGATCCCGGCTGACGACCGGGTCATCCGGCTCGTGCCGCCGCCGCTCGGCGGTGGTTCGACCGCATGACGCGGTGATGTCCGCTATCCCGGCAGTGCGATCTGCGGCAGACTCTGCGCCGTGACCTACCCATCAGAGCCGAGCAATTATCCGGCCTATCCGGCACAAAGCCCAGTTCAGCTACGCGGCCGGCGTCCGATCCAGGTCGGCGGCATTCTCATGGCGGTCGGACTGGTGCTCATCATCGTGGGCGCCATACTCGCCAATACCAACGCCTACAGCAAGGTGAACGGGTTCCAGCGGGTCCCCGTGAGTGCCGGGAGCGGCACCGTCACGTTCGACAAGGCCGGCGGATACGTCGCCTACTACGAATCGTCCTCGGTGACCAGCAGCACGAATCAGAAGGTCCCCGAGATTCCGGTCCAGCTGACGAACCAGGCCACGGGGCAGCAGTTGGTCCTGACTACCCCGTACGGCAACCGATCCGACGGCAAGATCAAATTCCTGCACTACGACCACGGCGGACACCGCGGCGTGGCTATGTGGCAGTTCCACATCGACCAGCCCGGCACTTACCACGTCGTGTTGGGCCAGAATCCCGCGGCGGCAAGCGACGCCACCGTGGCATTCGGGAAGTCGATCGCACAGGGCGTGGTGCTCGCCGGGGCCATCGTGATCGTCGGAGTGCTGCTGCTGATCGCTGGCCTGATCACCCTCATCGTCGGGCTGGTCAAGCGGCGCCGAAGCAAGCAGGAGCTCCGAACGGCAGGGTATGGCGGCGGCCAGCCCCCCGCCTGGCCCCAGCAGAACTGGCCACAACAGCAGAACTGGCCGCAACAGGGCGGGCCGCAGCAGGGCTGGCCACAACAGAACCCGCCACAGCAAAGCTGGCCACAACAGAACCCGCCACAGCAGAACTGGCCCCAGCAGAACCCGCCGGAACAGAGCTGGCCGCAGCAGAACTGGCCGCCGTCCGATCGCTAGGTAGGCCGACGCGCGATCAGCTGCGAGCCGGCTATCCGGGCCAGCACGTAGATCACGAAACTGATCGTCGTGATCCAGACGCTGGCCTTGACGGATGGTGTCTCCAGGCTCGCGAGCAGGCCGCCGACACTCGCCACCAGTGCGAACAACACGCTCAGGCCAGTAACGACAGCCGGGCGTGCAGAGAGCCGTTGTGCCGCGGCCGCAGGCGTGATCGCCAGGCTGAGCACGAGAAGCGTTCCCACGATCTGCGCCGCCTCGGTAACCGTCAGCGCCAACACGACCAGGAAGATCAGCCCGACCATACGCACCCGTACGCCCCGCGCCTCAGCGACCTCAGGGTCGACCGACGCGAACATCAACGGCCGGTATAGGGCCGTCATGGCCACCAGCACACCGACCGCCACTGCGATCAACAGCCAGATCTGATCGGCGCTCACCGTGAAGATCGACCCGAACAGGATCGCCGTCGCGGAGTTCGTGAAACCGTGGTACTTGCTCAGCAGCCACACGCCGACGCCCAGCCCGAACGCGAGGATCACCCCGATCGCGGAGTCGCGTTCCCGCTCGCGCACGCCGAGAAGTCCGATCGCGATGCCGACGATGACCGTACCTATCAACGCCCCGGCGACGGCGTCGTCCGCGATGACGAGCCCGGCAGCGGCGCCGGTGAAGGACAGCTCCGCGGTGCCGTGCACAGCGAACGCGGCGCGCCTGGTCACCACGAACGGGCCGATCAAGCCGCTGATGACAGCCACCACCGCGCCGGCGATCAACGCATGTTGGACGAACCCGAACTGCAGATAGTCGCCTATGACCATGCTCGCGTGCCCGGCATCTCGTGGTCGTCGTCGACGGGATGGTGATGGTGACTCGCGAGCGCATCGCTGTGCGCCGCGTCCGGAGCACCGACTACGACGATGCGCCCACGCACCCGAAGCACGTCGACATCGGCGCCGTACAGCGCGGACAACGTCTCGCTCGTGAGCACGTCGTCCGGCGTGCCGATCGCCCAGCGCCCACCGACCAGGTAGAGCACCCGGTCGACGAGCGGCAACACCGGGTTGATCTCGTGCGTCACGAACAGCACGGACGTGCCGGCACTGCGCCGCCGCGCGTCGATCAGCGCACTCGTGGCCTGCTGGTGTGCGAGGTCGAGGCTGAGCAGCGGCTCGTCGCACAGCAGGACCCGCGGATCACCGAGCAGCGCCTGGGCGATGCGCAGGCGCTGCTGCTCACCCCCGGACAGCGTCCCGAGCGGCGCGTCCGCGAACGACGCCGCGCCCACCGACTCGATGGCCTGCTGGACGCGAGCGCGGGCGGCGCGGCTCGGGAGCGCCGTGCCCCATCGGTGCCCGTCGAGGCCGAGGCGCACCAGATCGCGGCCGCGTACCGGGATGTCGCGATCGAACGCCTTCTGCTGCGGGACATATCCCACGAGATCGCTGCCGCGCCGCGGCGTGCGCCCGCACACGGTCACCGATCCGGACGTCAACCGTTGGAGTCCCAGCAGCACCTTGAGCAGGCTTGTCTTGCCACTGCCGTTCGGCCCGAGGACGGCGACGAATTCGCCGGACGCGACGTCCAGGTCGAGCCCCGACCACAGCTCGCGCGCCCCGTACCGCAGCGTCGCGGCACGCAGCGCAACGGTCGCACTAGCCACCGAGCGCCGCCAGCAACGCCCGGGCCTGATCGGCCTGCCACGTCTGGAAGTCCTTCGCACCCTGCGGCATCGTCTCGGTGACCCCGACGACCGGAACGCCGCTGCTCCTGGCCATATCCTTCAGCCGCTGCGTCGTCGGGCTGGTCACCTGGGCGTTGTAGAGCAGTGCCTTGACCCTGTGGTCCTTGAGCGCCACGTCGAACGCTGCGATGTCCGCAGGGCTCGGGTCGCTGTCATCCTCGATCGCCTGGGCGAACGACGCGGGGGTACCGAGCCGGAGCCCCGCCGCCTCGACGAGATACCCCGGAACGCGTTCGGTGTAGGCGATCGCCTGCCCGCTGTACCTGGACTTGATCTGGTCGATCACGTCGACCACCTGATGCTCACCCTGGAGGAACGTGGCGAGATTGGACCGGTACACCGCCGCGTGCGCCGGATCCTCCGATGCCAATTGCGCCTGGATGGCCTGCGCGGCTTTGCGGACGTAGTCGGGGTTGTACCACAGGTGCGGATTTGCGTCGTGCCCTGCACCGACGGCAGTGGCCACATCGAGCACCTCGCGACCCGACTTCGGAGTCGCTGCGAGCAGCTTGTTAATGAACTCGTCGTAGCCCGCGCCGTTCCGGATCACGAAGCTGGCGCCGGCGATGGCCGCGCCGTCGCGAGCGTTCGACTCATACTGGTGCGGGTCGGTGTTTGGATCGCTGATGATGGACGTGACCTGGACCCGGTCACCGCCGATCTGCTGGGCGATGTCGCCCCAGAAATTCTCCGCGGCAACCACGCCGAGCTTGCCTGCCTGCGTGTGCAACGTGGCGCCTGGCGTAACGGGCAGGTTGTTGCCGCCGCCCGGGTCTGTCGCTCCGCTGCTGCAAGCTGCCGCCACTAGTGCGGTGGTCGCGATCGCGGCAAGCACACTCGCGCGCCACGTCATCGCGATCCTCCCGCCCTGAACATGGGAACCGTTCTCAATATGGATACCACTCTACCCGGAGAACGCTGCTGCTGGGAAGCCGGATTGTGCTCAGCGTGAGCAGTCGGCGCACACGCCGAACACCTCAACCGTGTGGTCGACGTCGGTGAAGCCGTACTTTTCGGCCATAGTGGCGGCCCAACGCTCGATCGCCCGGCCCTCGATCTCTTCGGCATGTCCGCATTGACGGCACACGAGGTGATGGTGGTGCGCCTGCCCGGCGTCGCCGCAGTAGCGGTAGGTGCTCTCGCCCTCGGGCGTGTGGATCACGTCCACGACTCCGTCGTCCGCGAACGCCTGCAGGTGCCGGTACACGGTGGACAGGCCGACCGGTTCGCCCTGGGTGCGCAGCCTGGCATAGACGTCCTGCGCGCTGCGAAATCCACCCGCCTCGACAAGGGCGTTCTGGACCGCTGCGCTCTGCCGAGTGTTCCGATGACGATTTGCCACTGCCATATCACCAATCGTAGCGGTAATCGTTCCCGTTAGCAGGCAGGCTTCTGACTGACTATGTACCTTGACGGCTACGTACCCGGCCAGTTACATTCACGGCTATGGATGCCGTGCTGCACGCGATCTCGGACGGCAGCCGGCGCACGGTGCTGGAGGCTCTCGGGGAGGGGGACGCCACCGCCGGCGAATTGGCGGCCCTGCTCCCGATCGCGCGTCCCGGAGTTTCTCGGCATTTGCGGGTACTCCGCGAGGCCGGGCTGGTCGAGGTGCGCAAGGCCGGGCAGCAGCGGGTGTACACCCTGCGTCCCGAGCCGTTGGCCGAGGTCGACGGCTGGCTCGCTCGCTACCGATCGCGGTGGGAGCAACGGCTGGGTGCACTGCACACCGAGGTCGCTCGAGGAAAGAAACAACGGAGGAGCAGCAATGACGCAACAGCGCACGGGAGCCGGCACCGTCGTGGGGTCGCTACGGGCGGTTGACGGCAAGGCCGCCATTCGCATGGAAGACCGCTTCGACACCGATGCCGACGACCTGTGGTCGGCGCTCACCGATCCGCAACGGCTGGCGCGCTGGATCGCGGACGTGAAGGGCGACCTGCGCCTCGGCGGCACGTTCCAGGCACGTTTCACCAGTAGCTGGGAAGGCCCTGGGCGGGTGGACGTCTGCGAGCCGCCGAGACGGCTACTGCTGACGATGTCTCCTGGACAAGACGATCAGACGGTCATTGAGGCCGAGCTCATTCCCGACGGCGATCAGACGAGGCTGGTCGTCGAGGAACGCGGACTGCCACTTGAGGCGGCGGCGGCGCACGGCGCGGGCTGGCAAGCCCACATCGAGGACCTTGCCGCGTATCTCGCAGGCGAGCCACCCACGGCCTGGCGCGCACGCTGGCTCGAGCTGACGCCGGCGTATCGCGACCGGGCGCGCGATCTCGGATGATGCCGGCGACGCGCGACAAGACTGCCGCAGACCAGACGCTGATCGCCTTCCTCGACGCGCAGCGCGCCAGGGCTTTCGCCGTCGTCGCCGGCCTCGACGCCGAGCAGCTGGCAACGCCGGTGTTGCCGTCGGGCTGGACGCCGCTCGGGATGATCGAGCACCTCGGGCATGCCGAGCGGCACTGGTTCCAGGAGGTGGCCCTGGGCCGAGCGGACCCGCTGCCCTGGCCGGAGAACTCCCACGACGACAGGGCATTCGCGGCGGCTCGGCCGCCGCACGAGGTGTTCGCGTTCTACCGCGACCAGATCGAGCGGGCGAACGCCGTCATCGCCTCGACGTCGCTGGCCACGCCGCCGCTGGGGCGGCACAACGAGAACAGCGTCGACGCTGTCACCGACCTCCGTTTCATCGTGCTGCACATGATCGAGGAGACCGCCCGCCATCTCGGCCACCTCGACGCTGCCCGGGAGTTGCTCGACGGCCGCGTCGGCCTCGGCCAGGACGATCTCTGATCGGCTCCGGCATGCGCTGAGCCACCGCGTCGATCGCCGTCAGTCGCGCTCCCGCCGTTCATAGCCACGGCCGGGATGCCACGACTCGATCACGAGCAGGCCGGCGACACTGGTGAGCACGACCTCGGTGATGTCGACGCGGAAGCCGTCGGTGTCGGGTATCGCGCGTCCGGCGATCTTCGCCTCGCCGGGCCAGCGACCTGGGTCGTCGTGCGGCGGATCGACAGTAGGGCTGTGCACGGCCAGACGAGGATCCCGGCTCAGGTCATGGCCCTTCACTGAGCCAGACATCGACCCGAACCGCAGCTCGCCGTCGGCGAAGCTGAGCTCGATGCCACTGATCCGTGGTGAGCCGTCGGAGCGGACCGTGGCCATCGTCTTGTGCTTGCGGGCGTCGAAAAGCCTGCGGACGCGTGCCGCGAACTCCGGCGCCTCCCGTGTCACGTCAGCCCAGGAAGTCACGCCAGCCACCCTGCCGCACCACTCCGACAAGTGGTCAGCGCCGTCTGCGGACCAGGCACACCCCGAGGAACCCGGCGACAGCAACGGCCGCGGCGGCGATGCCGATCGGCAAGGGGTCACGGTCCTGCGGGTCTCGCCTCGGAGACGCCGCCGAGCGCGGTGCGCGCAGGGCGGCGGCGACATCGCCGTCCGTGACGCGCCACAGGTAGGCGTCGGTGTACGTACGCACCGCGAGAAGCGTCCCGTCCCAGGAGAACGCCGCGCCGGTCGCAGTCAGCTGTCCGACGATGGCGGGACCGCCGGGCGTGCCGGTCAGCGCGAACCGGATCTCGCCGATCTTGCGCAGCGTCTGCACACCTCCGGGCCGTGCCGGGACGGCATATACAGCCGAGCTGCCGAGCAACGACTTCGTAACGATGAACGCCGCCCCGCCGGGCGCGACCGCGAGCGACTCGGCGTCGTGCGGGCCGTCCGGATACCGCACTCGCCACACCTCGGGCTGCGCGACCGCGATGCCGCCCCGCGGCTCGTCCCCACGGTAGATGCGCACCCCGGCGCGACGGGCGTCGTTGTCGCCGATATCGGCCAGCCACACCGAGGGAACGCCGCGCCGGTCGCGTGCCACGGCGATATGGAAGAGCAGGCTCGCCGCCAGCAGCGTCAGGGCAGCCACGTCAGCGACTGGCCGTGCGGACCGGCCAGCGCCAACGGCCGCTGGTCGTGGGCCAGCACGACCAGCGCCGCTCCCCCGGTGTCGATGTCGGTGCCAGGGACGAGCCCGGGCATCTCGTTGCTGATCCAGGTCGCATCGAGGCTGCGCATGGTGTCGGTGAACGCGCCCCGCCCGGTCGCGTCGACGTATCCGAGCACGGCGGTGTGGAACACCACCAGGGTCGCGTCGTCCGGAGCCTCGGCGGCGAGTGCGGGGAGGTCATGCAGCAGGTCGCCGCGCACGACGCGTGGCGGGTCGGCGCGGGCCAACTCGACCGCACCCCGCAGCACGTCGAAACGCTCGTGCTGTTCCGGCCAGATCAGCGACTCCAGCCACCGCACGTCCTCGTCGTCGCGGACGTCAAGGGGGTTCAGGTCCAGCCCAGCACGCCACACGACGTGCGGCGCTGCCGACGGCAGCGGCACCGGTCCCTCCGCCACGCAGCGCAGCTCGACCGGTGACGCCCCGACGCGGTGTTCCCGGCCGCCCAGCACGTATCGATAGGCGTACCGGTCCGGGTAGAGGCACAAGCCCGCAGATGCGCCCACCTCGAGCAACGCCAGAGGTTGCGGCAATGCGGCGAGTACCGGCAGCAGCGGGGCGCACCGGCCCGGCTCGTTCGTCTGGGTGCGCCGTGCCCGCATCGTGGCAGCGACGTCGTCCCAGTGAGCCAGCACCCACTCGCGGAACGCCGGGTAGGAGCCGACCGGGCCGTCCAGGAACCGCACCGCGCCGAGCAACAGATTCGGCTGCTGCTTCGGCGTCGGCAGCTCCGCCAGCCGGGCCAGCAGCGTGGCATCGTCGGCGACGCCGAGGCACAGCTTCTCGTAGCTCGGGGAGAACGGGCGTAGCTCAAGCTCGGCGAAGTTCCGGTAGCGGGCGGCCGTGTCGGCCTCCTGCATACCGATCACTGCGTTCTCAGGGCGTGGCCCGTAATTCCACGCTCTGCTGCGCGTCGCCCAGGCACGCGATCTGCTTCGTTGTCCTCGTCGTCCATAGCGCTGCTATGGCCTCCTCCTCCGCCTCGCATCTCGCGCACCTGACCGCCGCTCGCGACGAGCAGGAATCACGGGACACGCCCCAGTTTCTCCAGCAGGATCGCGCGGACCGTGGCCGCGTCGGCCTGGCCGCCCGTCGCCTTGCGCACCGCTCCGATCAGTGGGCCGACAGCATTGACCTTGCCGCCACGGACTTTCTCGGCGACATCGGGGTTGGCGGCGATCGCCTCGTCCGCCGCCTTGGCGAGAACGTCGGTGTCGGAGACGACCTGCAAGCCCCGCTCGGCCACCACGGAATCGACGTCGCCGCCGGTATCGAGCACGGCGTCGACCACCTGCCGGCCGAGCGCGACGGACAGCGTGCCGTCGCCGACCAGCACCACGATGCGGGCCACCTGAACCGGGGTGATGCCGAGGTCGGCGGCGTCCACCTCGCGCTCGTTCGCCTTCTGCGCCAGGTAGCCCAGCCACCAGTTGCGCGCCTCGCCGACCGGTGCGCCCGCCTCGACAGTGGCACTGACGAGGTCGACGACGCCTGCATTGGCCATCTGCTGCATGTCTTCGGCGGAGATGCCGAGTGATTCACGGGTGCGCGCCCGGCGCACAGCAGGTAGCTCGGGCAGCGTCCCGCGCAACTGCTCGACCCACGCCGGGTCCGGAGCGAGCGGCACCAGGTCGGGCTCCGGGAAGTATCGGTAGTCGGTGGCTTCTTCCTTGCTGCGACCGGGACGGGTGTCGCCGGTCGTCTCCATGAAGTGCCGCGTCTCCTGGGTGATCTTGCCGCCGGCGTCGAGTATGTCGGCTTGCCGCAGCATCTCCGAGCGGACGGCGCGCTCGACCGACCGCAGCGAGTTGACGTTCTTGGTCTCGGTGCGCTTGCCCCACTCGGTCGCGCCGACCGGGTGCAGCGAGGTGTTGACGTCGCAGCGCAGGCTGCCCTGCTCCATGCGCACGTCGCTGACGTCGAGCGTCCGCAGGATGTCGCGAAGCTCCGTGACGTAGGCGCGCGCCACCTCCGGCGCGAGCGCGCCGGTGCCGGTCACCGGCTTGGTCACAATCTCGACGAGCGGGATGCCAGCCCGGTTGTAGTCGACCAGCGAGTAGTCGGCACCATGAATGCGGCCGCTGCGCCCGACGTGCGTGTTCTTGCCGGTGTCCTCTTCGAGGTGCACGCGCTCGATGCCCACGCGGTACGACTCGCCATTTACCTCGACGTCGAGATACCCATTAACGCAAAGGGGTTCGTCGTACTGCGAGATCTGGTAGTTCTTCGGCATGTCCGGGTAGAAGTAGTTCTTGCGCGCGAATCGGCACCACTCGGCAATCGAACAATTCAGCGCCAGACCGATGCGTATGGTCGACTCGATTGCCTTCTCGTTCGCCACCGGCAGGCTGCCTGGCAACCCAAGACACACCGGGCACACTTGTGTGTTCGGCTCGGCCCCGAACGCCGTGGAGCAACCGCAGAACATCTTCGACACGGTGCCCAGCTCGACGTGTGTCTCGAGCCCGATCACGGGCTCGTACCGCGTGAGCAGATCCTCGTAGGTCATGCGAGCACCTCCGCGGGCGGAACGATTCGCTCGGCCGCCGATTCGTACGCCGCTGCTACTCGGTAACAACGGTCGTCGCCCAGCGCCGGTGCCATGATCTGCAGCCCGACGGGCAGTCCTTCCGAGAGGCCGCACGGCACGGAGATCGCCGGCGTGCCGGCCAGCGACGCCGGCAGCGTGCACAGGTCGTTCACGTACATCGCCATCGGATCGGCGACGCGCTCACCGATGCCGAACGCGACGAACGGAGTCGCCGGGGAGACCAGTACGTCGGCCTGCTCGAACGCCGCCGCGAAGTCACGCGCGATCAGCGTCCGCACCTTCTGCGCCTGCCCGTAGTACGCGTCGTAGTAGCCGGCTGAGAGCGCGTACGTGCCGATCATGACCCGCCGCTTCACCTCGGGGCCGAAGCCGGCCTCCCGGGTCAGCGACATGACCTCCTCGAGCGGGCGGGCGCCGTCGTCGCCGACGCGCAGCCCGTAGCGCACCGCGTCGTACCGGGCCAGGTTGGACGAGCACTCGCTCGGCAGGATCAGGTAATAGGCCGCCAGCGCATAGTCGAAGTGCGGGCAGCTCACCTCCACGACGTCGGCACCCAGCTTGCGCAGCGTCTCCACGGCGTCGTGGAACACGGCGAGGACTCCGGGCTGGTAGCCCTCACCGCCGAGTTCTCGCACGACGCCTACCCGCACGCCGCTCAGGTCTCCACGCGCCCCTTCGCGGGCCGCCGCGACAATCGGGGGCACCGGTGCCGCAATGGACGTCGAGTCGCACGGATCGTGGCCGGCGATGATCTCGTGCAGCAATGCGGCGTCGAGCACGGTGCGGGCGCACGGCCCGGCCTGGTCGAGCGACGACGCTAATGCGACCAGCCCGTACCGCGATACGCCGCCGTACGTCGGCTTGGCACCGACCGTCCCGGTGACCGCGGCCGGTTGCCGGATGGAGCCGCCGGTGTCGGTTCCGATCGCGAGCGCGGCCTCGTATCCGGCGATCGCAGCAGCCGACCCGCCCCCGGAACCGCCCGGAACGCGCCTGAGATCCCAAGGATTGTGCGTCGGGCCGAAGGCCGAGTTCTCCGTGGACGATCCCATTGCGAACTCGTCCAGGTTGGTCTTACCGAGCATGACGATGCCGGCGTCCTTGATGCGACGGCTGACCGTCGCGTCGTAGGGCGGCACCCAGCCCTCGAGGATCTTCGAGCCGGCCGTCGTGGTCAGCCCCTCGGTCACGACGATGTCCTTCATGGCGAGCGGCACCCCGGCCAGCGGGCCGAGTGCCTCGCCCGCGGCGCGGCGTGCGTCTACCGCATTGGCCGCGCGCAGCGCCCCGTCGGCGTCGACGACAAGAAACGCATGCACCCGGTCGTCGACCTCGGCGATCCGGTCCAGGTGTGCCTGCGTCACTTCGACGGCGGACACCTCGCCGGAAGCGATCAGCCCGGCCAACTCGCTCGCCGTCGACCTGATCAAATCGGCGCTCATGCTTCCTCGCTCAGGATCCGCGGGACGCGGAACTTGCCGTCCTCGACGTCGGGGGCCTGGGAGAGCACCGCTTCCCGCGGTAGACAGGACTGCAACTCGTCAGGACGCAGCACGTTGGTCATCGGCACCGCGTGCGAGGTCGGCGGGATGTCGGGGGCCGCGACCTCGCCGACCCGCGCGACCGAGCCGAGAATGACATCGAGCTGGCCTGCGAAAACGTCAAGTTCCTCGTCGGTGACGGCAAGGCGGGCCAGCCGCGCAAGATGCGCCACGTCGGCCCGGCTGATGTTTTTCCGCGAATCGTTCGGCACGATGGGCGAGTCTACGAGCCGTGCCAGAAAGCGAGCGCGCGGATTCCGGTAGCCCCGAGGCTCATGGGCCTTTAACCCGCCGGACACACGAGAAGAGGAAGCTGATCACGTGTCCTATCTGCTACGCGTGCTGCTGCCCGACCGGCCGGGTGCGCTCGGCGCAGTGGCCACGGCGCTCGGCGAAGTCGGCGCGGACATTCTCTCCGTGGACGTGATCGAACGCACGGCCGACCAGGCGATCGACGACCTGGTGGTGGAACTCCCGGCGGGCAGGCTGGCCGACTCGCTGGTCACCGCCGCCCGGTCGGTGCCGGGGGTGCGCGTCGAGTCGATCCGCCCGTACGCAGGCACCCTGGACCCCCACCGCGAGCTGGAGGTGCTCGACCAGCTCGCCGCCGGGCCGCACGACCCGCTGCTGGTGCTCACCAACGGGGTGGCCCGCATCTTCCGTCCCGCCTGGTCGATCGTGCTCGACCCACCCGCCGACGGCGTCGCCCCGATCGTCGCGCGCAGCGCCGGCGCGCCGGAAATCGCGGAGCTACCCGTGCCGTGGTGGCCGCCGCAACCTGCCCGGCTCCTCGACGCGCACGAGCCGTGGGCGCCGCGTGACTGGTCCGGGCTCGGCACGGAACTCGCGGTGGCGCCGCTCGGTGGGGGCGCACTGCTGGTGGGCCGCCCCGCACTGCGCTGGCTGCGCGCCGAATTGATGCGCCTCACGCACCTCGCTGGCATCGCCGCCAGCGTCACCCGTGCGGCGCCCGTGGCCACTACGCGGCCCTGATCGCAGCAGCGACCGCATCCGCGTAGGCGCGCGCACCTGCCGGGCGCAGGTGCAGGCCGTCATGGAAGAACCAGTCCCGGTGCGGATCGGCGATGCCGTACCAGTCGACCAGTACCGCGTTGGGGAAGTGCGCCACCACGGAATGCAGCGTCTCGTTGTTGGGCGCCTCCCAGTCTCGCGGTACCCGGTCGGTGAGCAGCACGACGCGGGTGCGGTCGCGAAGCGACGCCAGCGCGCGGGACAGATCGTCAGGCGGGATGATGCCGTTGTCGCCGGTGTGGATCACCACGCAGCTGCCCAGCGTGCCGGCGGCTTGGTGCTGCGCAATGTCCGCGAAGACATCGCGAGCCTGCCGGCCCTCGACTGCGGACACGGCGATGTGCGCGATCACCGCACGCAGCGTCGGCGTCGCGCCGAGCATGACCGAGTCGCCGAACGCGCTCACCGTGGGTTGGGGCGGCGGCTCGGACGGCGTCGGCGTCGGCGTCGACGTGGGAGTCGGCTGGGCGGCCGCGCGCGGACGTGCATGGGCCGAGCGGGCAGCGGGATGCGGTGATGCGGGCCGGGCCGAGGTTGTGGAGGGTTGCGGCGTGTGTCCGGAGGAGGCCAGCGCCGGCGACGGCGCGCTGTAGGCGAATACCGAAACCAGCGATCCGAAGACGACCAGCACGCCGGCGACCGCGGCCGGCGCGACGCGGAGGCGCGCGGTTTGCGAGAGCTGCGGCCAGCCCCAGGCCTGCACGACGGCCCGAAGGCCGCCGGCCCGGAACGGCTGCTCAACCAGGCGGAAGCTCGCCTCGGCCAGCCCGAGCGTGAGCGCGGTGCGCAGCACGAAAACCTGCCACCCGGGCAAGGTCAGATCGACGTTGGGCCGGGTGACCACCGCGACGGGCCAGTGCCAGAGGTATATCGAGTACGAACGGCTGCCGAGCCAGCGCAGCGGCGCCCGGTCGAACAGCCAGCCCAGCGCGCTGACCGGCCGCGGCACGGCAGCCACGAGCACCGCGCACAATGCGCTCGCCCCAAGGAACCCACCGCGGTAGAGCCCAGGGGTGAACTCGTCGACGCCGACCATGATCTGCACCAGCAGGGCCAGGGCCACAAGGCCGGCGAGGTCGGTCAGGAACGCCCCGCGCAGCAGCGGCCGGCGCCGTGCGAGAGGCAGCGTGCCGCGGGTCGCCAGGGCGCCGGCAGCCGCGCCGAGAAACAGCCCCATCGCGTGGGTGTCGGTGCCGAAGTACACCCGGCCGGAGTCGGCGCCGTACGGGACGTCTTCGTGGACCGCGATCAGCGCCATGGCAAGCGTGGACGCGGCCGCGAGTGCGGCAGCCACGCCGGCGACCCGATATAGCTGCCTGCCGGTCAGCACCGAGCCTCGCTGGACGTCCCGGCGCCGCCAGGTGAGGTACGCCCCGGCGACGACGGTCAGGAGGACCGGCCACACCAGGTAGTACTGCTCCTCGATAGCGAGCGACCACAGGTGCTGCACCATCGGCGGCCGGCCCGACGCGACGAAGTAGGACTGGTGGCTGCCGATCAGCCACCAGTTCGTCACGTAGCACAGGCTCGCCAGCACACCGCCGCGGGTCGTGGGCAGTTCGTCGCGCCACAGCAGTGCGCTCGCGGTCGCGGTGACGAGCAGCAACACCACGACGGCAGGCACCAGGCGGCGCGCCCGGCGCACGTAGAAGTCGCGGATCGCCAGCCGCCCGGTCGTTACGATCTCGGTCAGCAGCAACCGGGTGATCAGATATCCGCTGATCACGAAGAACAGGTCCACGCCCAGGAACCCACCGGGCAGCACCGTCGGCGCGAAGTGGAACACCACGACCGCCGCCACGGCGAGCGCGCGCAGGCCGTCCAGACCTGCGAGCCATGGGCGCGCAGCCGCTCTGGTCATGATCCGGCAATCGTGACAGCCGGGCGGTTGCGGATGATCGCGGCGCGCCCAGGCGCCTTTGCGACGATGCCCAGGTGCCAGTGCATATTCGGACACGGCGCCCGTCCGATCTGGACGGCTGCGTCGCCGCCCTCGCCGGCGTGCATGCGGCCGACCACTATCCGTTGTCGTGGCCGGCCGACCCGGTGCGGTGGCTCACTGTGCCCGGCCGAATGCTCAGCGCATGGGTGGCCGATGACGGCGGCACGATCGCGGGGCACGTCGTGCTGAGCGACGGCAGCGCCGACCCCGCGCTTGCTGCCGCCGTGGGGCTGCCGCAGCAGCGGATCGGCGTCATCTTGCGGCTGTTCGTGGTGCCGGCTGCTCGGGGCACAGGGCTCGGCGCGCGGCTGCTTGATGCTGCCATCCGTGAGGCTGCTGCTCGCGTGCTACGACCCTGCCTGGAGGTCCTCGACGGCAGCGATGCCGCGATCGGGCTGTATCAGCGGCTCGGGTGGCAGCACGTTGGCTCGGGCCTCGGCGAGTGGACGATGCCGGACGGCAGCACGCCGCTGCTGCACTACTTCGCCGCGCCGTCCTGGGCCGGCTGAGCCACGTCACGGGCGGCGTCCGGTCCCTTCTCGAGCAGCACGCGCAAGCCGTCTTCGTCGAGTACCGGAACCCCGAGTTGCAGCGCCTTGTCGTATTTGCTCCCGGGCGAGTCGCCCACTACGACGAAGGCCGTCTTCTTCGATACCGAGCTCGACACCTTGCCGCCGCGCGCGGTGATCGCCTCGGTGGCCGAGTCACGGGAGAACTCGGCCAGCGACCCGGTGACCACGACCGAGAGCCCGGCAAGCGGTCGTGGCCCTTCTTCGGCGGCCTCGTCGGTCAGCGACACCCCGGCAGCACGCCACTTCTCGACGATCTCGCGATGCCAGTTGACGGCGAACCACTCGCGAATCGCCTCGGCGATGGTCGGCCCGACGCCTTCGGCGCCCGCCAGCTCATCGAGCGACGCCGCCGCGATGCGGTCCAGTGACCGGAACTCGCGGGCCAGCGCTTGCGCGGCGGTGGGGCCGACGTGGCGGATCGAGAGCCCCACCAGCACCCGCCACAGCGGGCGGTGCCGGGCTACCTCGAGGTTGTCCAGCAGCCGCTCGGCGTTCGCGGAGAGCACCCGCCCGTCGTGCACGGCCTCCGGCGGATCGCCCTTTTTGGCGGCGCGGGTGAACATCGGCACCTGGCGCAGCGTGTCGGCGTCCAGGGCGAACAGGTCGCCCTCGTCCTGCACCACGCCGGACTGGAGTAGCGCTATGGCCGCCTCGTAGCCGAGGACCTCGATGTCGAACGCGCCGCGGCCGGCGACATGGAACACGCGCTCGCGCAGCTGTGCCGGGCAAGAGCGCGTGTTCGGGCAGCGCAGGTCGGCGTCGCCCTCCTTCTCGTAGCCGAGCAGTGTGCCGCATTCGGGGCAGTGCGTCGGCATCTCGAAGTGCCGCTCGGAGCCGTCGCGCAGTGCCACGACGGGGCCGACGATCTCGGGGATCACGTCACCGGCCTTGCGCAGCACGACGGTGTCGCCGATCAGCACGCCCTTGCGCTCAACCTCTGACGCGTTGTGCAGCGTCGCCATTTCGACGGTCGACCCGGAGACACGCACCGGCTCCATGACCCCGAATGGCGTGACCCGCCCGGTGCGGCCGACATTGACCCGGATGTCCAGGAGCTTGGTGTTGACCTCCTCGGGCGGGTACTTGAACGCAATCGCCCAGCGCGGCGCCCGGCTGGTCGAGCCGAGCCGGCGCTGCAACGCAAGGTCGTCGACCTTGACGACGACGCCGTCGATCTCGTGCTCGACGGAGTGCCGGTGCTCGCCGTAGTAGTCGATGAATCGGCGCACCCCGGTCAGGTCGGGCACCACCTCGAAGCGCGCGGAAGTGGGCAGGCCCCAGCCGGCCAGGGCGGCGTACCACTCCGATTGGGCCTTGACGGGTGGGCCGCCCTCGACGCGACCCACCCCGTGGATCACCATGCGCAGCGGACGGGACGCGGTGATGCGCGGGTCCTTCTGACGGAGGCTCCCAGCCGCGGCATTGCGCGGGTTGGCGAACGGCGCCTTGCCCGCCTCGACCAGCGACTCGTTCAGCCCGTGGAAGTCGGCGACCGGGAAGAACACCTCGCCCCGCACCTCGAGCGTCTGCGGGAAATCGTCGCCGGTCAGCCGGGCCGGCACGACGGAGATGGTGCGGATGTTCGGCGTGACGTCTTCTCCGGTGCGCCCATCGCCGCGCGTCGCGGCGCGCACCAGCCGGCCGCCCTGGTACAGCAGGTTGACGGCCAGCCCGTCGACCTTGAGCTCGCACAGGTACGCCGGGACGAGCCCGGCGTCGCGCTCGACGCGGTGCGCCCACGCGGTGATCTCGTCCTGGGTGAACGCGTTGTCGAGGCTGAGCATCCGCTCGAGGTGGTCGACCGGGGTGAACTGGGTCGAGTACGTGCCGCCCACGCTCTGGGTCGGCGACTGCGGCGTGCGCAGGTCGGGAAACTCGTCCTCGAGGACCTGGAGCCGCCGCATCTTGACGTCGTAGTCGGCGTCGCTGAGGGTCGGCGCGTCGAGCACGAAATAGCGGTAGCGGGCCTCATCGATCGTCTGGCTCAGCAACGCGTGCTCCTCGCGCGCGTCAGCAGTCGCCGCCTTCGGCTCGGTCACGGTTCGAACGTTACCCAGTGGGCCCGACAGAATGGCGGTATGCGCGAGCCATATCTGCACGATCTGGTCTGCGCGGTGCGCGCGCCGGCCCAGGTGCTCTCCGGACGGGACGGGCAGATCCGAGCTGTCGGGGTACAGGGCGTCTACGTGAGCGACCGGCGGGTGCTCTCGCTCATGGTCGTGACACTCGACGGAGTCGAGCCGGCACCGCTGCGCGCCTGGGCGGCGGGCGACGCGGCCCGCTTCGAGGCGACCGCACGCGGGCTGGGCGACCCCGGCACAGACCCGACGGTGCTGGTACGACGGCAGCGGCGGGTGCTCGCCGACGGGATGCAGGAGCACATCGAGGTCACGTCCTACGCCCGCACGCCGGTGCGCACCCGGCTGGCCGTACAGCTCGGCTGCGATCTGGCGGAGATGGGGGCAGTGCGGACCGGCGCGTCGGTCCGGCCGCTTCCCGGCGGTCCACCGTGGTCGGTGGACGGTGCCGAGGTGGGCGTGCGGGCAGAGCCGCCGGCTGGTCCCCTGGAGTGGGCGGTGCACCTCGAACGGGGCGAGACGTTCCGGGTCGTGCTCACCGTCGTGGCGCACGAGGCGGCGCCGCCGGTCGCGGTAGCGGCACGACAGCCCGCCTTTGCCGCGCCGGACGTCCGCTCCGGCGATCACCGGCTGGCCGCCCTCGTCAAGCAGAGCGCCGCCGATCTGGACGCGCTGCTGGTCGCCGACCCCGTCGACCCGGACGACGTCTTTCTCGCGGCCGGCGTGCCGTGGTACGTGACCCTGTTCGGCCGCGACTCGATCTGGGCCGCCCACATGCTGCTGCCACTCAGCACGGAGCTTGCCGCCGGGACGCTGCGCACGCTGGCGCGCCGCCAGGGCACCCGTACCGACGAGACGACCGGCGAGCAGCCCGGCAAGATCCCGCACGAGCTGCGCCGCCCCGACCTCGACAGCGCACTGCCGCCGGTCTACTACGGCACGGTTGACGCCACCTCGCTGTGGATCTCGCTGCTCTTCGACGCCTGGCGCTGGGGTATGCCGCCTGCGGACGTCGAATCGCTGCTGCCTGCCGTTGAAGCGGCGCTGGGATGGCTGGGCAGCTTCGATGAATTCGTGTCCTACCGGGACACGTCCGGGCGTGGCCTCGCCAACCAGGGCTGGAAGGACTCCCCCGACGCCGTGCAGTTCGCCGACGGCACGTTCGCCGAGCCCCCCATCGCCCTGTGCGAGGTCCAGGGCTACGCGTACGCCGCCGCGCTGCACGGCGCCGAGCTGCTCGACGCCTTCGGGCGTCCGGGCGCGGGGCCATGGCGCGACTGGGCAACCGCGCTCGCGCACCGCTTCCGCGAACGCTTCTGGGTGGACCGCTACCCCGCGATCGCCCTGGACGGCGGCGGCCGTCGGGTCGACACCGTGACGTCGAACATCGGCCACCTGCTCGGCACCGGGCTGCTCGATGCTGACGAGGAGGCCCAGGTCGCCGCTCGGCTCGCCACCCCGGACATGGACAGCGGTTTCGGGCTGCGCACCATGGCCAGCACGTCCACCGGCTACAACCCGCTGAGCTACCACTGCGGGTCGGTGTGGCCGCACGACACGGCGATCGTGCTGCGCGGCCTAACGACGGCCCCGGCCGGCAGCCTCGTCGACGGACTGCTCGCCGCCGCGGCCGCGTTCGAGTGGCGGCTACCCGAGGTGTACGGCGACACTGCCGTCCCGTACCCGCCGGCGTGCCGGCCGCAGGCCTGGTCGGCCGCCGCGGCGATCGAGATACTGCGGTCGCTTCTCGGGCTGCGGCCCGACGTTCCCGGTGGTGTGCTGCG
>JBPYES010000007.1:0-11077 GCA_051984825.1 Jatrophihabitantaceae bacterium | reverse complement strand
GATCGGGGGCGTCGCACCCGATGATGGCCGCGCCGCAGCACCCGCACACCAGGGCGCTGTCGACCGCACTCCCGGTGATCGGCGACCCCGCCTCGCGTCCCGCCCGATCGCGCAAGATCCGCTCGTCTCACACGAGGAAATCTTGCGCAATCGGGGGAGAGGGCGCAGTCACCGGGCCGGCGCGCGGTCGACGGCGTAAACCTGACCGTGGGCGCCGGCGAGATCGTCGCGCTGATCGGCGAATCCGGGTGCGGCAAGAGCACGCTCGCCCGCGCGTTCGTCGGGCTGGTGCGCCCGACGAACGGCGACGTGCGCTACCAAGGCACGACCTTGACGTACTCGAGCCGAGCCTTGAAGCGCTTCCGCCGGTACACGCAACTCGTGCTGCAGGACCCCGCCGGTGCACTGAATCCGAGGCAAAACGTGTTCGACGCCGTCGCCGAGGGCCCGCGGCTGCATGGGCTGCGGACCGGCCTTTCCGAACGGGTCGCGACTGCGCTGTCGCAGGCAGGGCTGCGGCCGCCTGAGCAGTTCGCAGCGCGCTACCCGCGTGACCTCTCCGGCGGCCAGCAACAGCGCGTCGTCATCGCCGGAGCGCTCGCCCTGGAACCGTCCGTGATCGTCGCGGACGAACCGGTCGCGTCGCTGGACGCATCCGTGCGCGGCGAGATCCTGCGGCTGATCCTCGACCTGCGCACGTCGCTCAGCCTCTCGGCGCTCGTGGTGAGCCACGACCTGGGGCTGGCCTGGAACATCGCCGACCGCGTCGCGGTGATGTATCTCGGCCGCATCGTCGAGCAGGGCAGCGTCGAGGACGTGCTGCAGCGGCCCCGGCATCCCTACACACAAGCCCTGATCTCCGTACTCCCAGGTACGGACGTCGTGCCCGTCGTGCTGCGCGGCGAGCCACCCGACCCGGCCGCGATCCCGGCCGGGTGCCGTTTCCACCCGCGCTGCCAGCGTTTCGCCGCGCTGGACCCGGCCGACGAGCGCCGCGAACTGTGCACCGGGCACGCACTGCCGATCCTGCCTGCCGATGGGCCGGGCGTCGCCTGTCACCTTGCCGATGGCGCAGACTTGCCGAGGAGGCGACATGATGAGAGTCCTGATCTCCGCTGACATGGAGGGCGCCACGGGTGTGACGTTCCCCGACGACTGTGAGCCCGACTCGCCGCGCTGGCAGTACTACCGGGTGCTGTTCGCCGGCGACGTGAACGCCGCCGTCAGTGGGTTCTTCGACGCCGGCGCGAGCGAGGTCCTCGTCAACGAAGCGCACTCCAGCCAGCGCAACCTGCTGCTCGATCGGCTCGACGATCGGGCGACGTTGCTGATCGGGCGGCACAAACCGCTGGCCATGATGGAAGGCATCGACCAGGGCTTCGATGCGGTGGCGTTCGTCGGCTATCACGGCGGCGCCGGCACGCGGGGCGTCCTTGCCCACACGTATCTCGGCAACACGATCACCGGCGTGTGGCTGAACGACGCGCCGTGCAGCGAGGGCTACATGAACGCGACGCTGGCCGCCTCGTACCGGGTGCCCGTCGTGCTCGTGACCGGCGACGACCGCACCTGCGAAGACGCGAAGTCCTACGCGCCGGCCGCGCAGCACGTCGCCGTCAAAACCTGCATCGACCGGTACAGCGCGATCTGCCTGCCGCCGTCGAAGACCGCGGCGCTCATCCGCTCGGCAGCCGTCGCCGGCCTGGATCCGCTGCCTGCAGTGGACCCGCCGCCCGGCCCGTTCCGCTACGTCGTGGAGTTCGACGCGACGAGCCCGATCCCCATGGTCACCGGCATCCCCGGAGTGCGACAGATCGCCGAACGTCAAGTCGCGTTCGAGCTGCCGACGATGCGCGAGGCGATCCGCTGCTTCCGCGTGGTCACGCAGATCGCGAGCAGTAGCGTCGAGAAAACGTATGGATGACCTGATCGAACTCTTGCGGCTGCTCGTCGAACACGAATCGACAGCCACGCTGCGGGATGTGCTGGTCGACCTGCTCCGCCGCGCCGGAGCCGATGCGGCACCGGACGGGCCGCACGTCTCCGCGTCGCTCGGCGACGGCCCGGGCCACGTGCTCGTGCTAGGCCACTTCGACACGGTCTGGCCGGTCGGCCGCCTCGCCGTCGCTCCGTTCACCGTGGCGGGCGATCTCGCCACCGGGCCCGGCGTGTTCGACATGAAGGGTGGGCTCGTCGCGCTGCTGTATGCGCTGCGGTTGCTTGACGGCCGTGCGCTGCCTCACCCGGTGCGCATCGTGCTCACTGCCGACGAGGAGATCGGCAGCCCCGACGGCGCCCGCGTGGTCCTCGCCCACGCCGACGGTGCGGTTGCGGTGTACGCCCTGGAGCCGCCGTTGCCGGACGGGACGCTCAAGGTGGGCCGTCGCGGCGTGGCCCGGGTTCGCATCGCGGTGCGTGGACGCGAGGCGCACGCTGGCCTCGAGGTGCGCCGCGGCGTGTCGGCAATCGACGAGCTGTGCGATCAGCTCGCGGCGCTGCGCGGACCGAATGTCAACGTCGGCCGCATCGAGGGCGGTACCCGGGCCAACGTCGTCGCGGGGCAGGCGAGCGCCGAGCTGGGCCTGCGGTTCGCGACGCCGCAGGAGGAGACCGAGCTGTTCGCCGCCCTCGACGGTCTCACACCGATCCGCAGCTGCGCCGAGATCAGCGTCGAGGTGCTGTCGCGCCGGCCCGCGTGGGAACCCTCGGCGTCGAGAGAACTGGCCGGGCACGTCCAGGTGGTGGCGAAACGACTCGGCGAGACGATTGGCGCTGCCGTCTCCCCGGGTGCCGGTGACGCCAACCTCACCGGGTCGGCCGGCGTCCCCACCGTCGACGGCCTCGGCCCGCGCGGGCACGGCGCGCACGCCCCGGACGAGACGGTCGAACTGCCCTCAATCAAGGCCCGCGGCGAACTGCTCGCGGCGCTACTTGCCGCCGACATCATGCGTTTCCAGGACCTTCCGAGATAGGTTTCCGGCATGCCTCGCAGCGAGCCCGATCGCCGAGTAGCCGAGTATGAGGCTGCCCTCGCCGCGGCACGCATGCCAACCGCGGTACTGCAGCTGCTCGCCGAGGGACGCGAATCCCGCGCCCGGCCGGACGAGGAGCCGCTCGAAGTGGCATTCGCCCGCACCCAGGTCGACGGCGCGGACGGGCTGCCCGCAGCGGTATGGGTGGCTTTGCGGCACGGCGACATAGACGCCAGCCTGGCTGCGCTACTCGGCGCGTCCCGCACCGAGTTCGTGGTGGGCGAGCACGAAGAGCTCGACGCCAGCTATCGGCTGCGCACCGTCGAGGAGCGCCGCGTGCTGCCCGACGTCGGCGTACTTCAGATGCAGATGGCAGCCATGCTGGACATCCCGTGGGACGTCGTCGTCATGCTGTGCGAGTGGGGTCCTGACGATCCCCGCACCCAGAAGGAGATCGACGCGCTGCTGGACGGACGCCTCCGGGAAAGGACCAGTGCAGCGAGGTCGCAACCGAGCCGGCTGCGCATGACCGCGGACGAGCTGGCCGCGCTGCTGCAACTCACTCCTAAGCAGACCACGCTGCTGAACACAATGGTCCGGCAGGCGGACATCACTATCAGCACGTGAACGACGCTTTGCGAGTGTTGGTCGCCCCGGACAAGTTCAAGGGGTCGCTCACCGCCGCACAAGCCGCCGACGCGATGCGGCTGGGCGTGCTTGATGCCGCCCCGGACGCTGCCGTCATGGCGCTGCCGGTCGCGGACGGCGGCGAGGGCACCGTCGACGCGTTCATCGGCGCCGGCGCCACCGCGCACGAGGTCGACGTCGCCGGCCCGTTGGGCGATCCGGTGCGCGCTCGCTTCGCGGTCCGCGGCGATACGGCGGTCGTCGAGACGGCACAGGCGTGCGGACTCCCGCTCGTTGCCGAGCCGAGCGCAGCCACCGCGCTCACCGCCGACACGCGCGGCGTGGCCCAGCTCGTCCACGCCGCGGCAGCCACCGGCGTGCGACGGCTGGTGCTCGGCCTGGGCGGCAGCGCGTCCACCGACGGCGGCTCCGGCCTGGCCCGTGGCCTGGGCGCGCGGCTGCTGGACGCGGACGAGCGGGAACTGCCGCCCGGTGGCGGCGCCCTCGCCGACCTCGCCCGCATCGACACCTCGGCGCTGACGCCACCGGCGCTCGATGTACAGCTAGGCTGTGATGTTAAGGCTCCGCTGCTCGATGCCGCGTACGTGTTCGCCCCGCAGAAGGGCGCCGGGCCGAACGAGGTGGCTCGCCTCGCCGCTGGCCTGCGCCGCTGGGCCGAGGTCGCCGGAGTCCCCGACGTGCCCGGCAGCGGCGCCGCCGGCGGGCTGGGTGCCGGTGCGATCGCGTTCCTCGACGCGACGGTCGTGTTCGGCGTGGACATCGTCCTCGAGCTGATCGCATTCGCGGCGGCCGTCCGCGACGCCGACCTGGTGCTTACCGGCGAGGGCTCGTTCGACGACCAGTCGCTGTCCGGCAAGGCGCCCGTGGGCGTCGCTCGCGCGGCGGGGTCGACGCCCACCTACCTCATCGCCGGAACCGTCACCGCTCAGGCCCCGCAGTTCCGGCAACTCCTGGCGTTGACCGACATTGCTGACTCCGACGCCGCCATCCGCGACGCGGCGCGGTTGCTGCGCCGGCGCACCGCCGACGCCGTCCGGGCTGCGACAGCCTCGCCGTGACCGTCCCGGACCCGGCGCTCGTCGTGCTGATCGGCGCGTCGGGATCGGGCAAGTCGACGTGGGCGGTTGCCCGCTACCGGGCTGCCGAGATCGTCTCGTCGGACGCGTTGCGCGGCATCGTCGGCAGCGGACCGCACGACCTCGACGCCTCGGTGGACGCGTTCGCGTTGCTCGAGCAGATCGTCACCGCCCGGGTGCGTCGCGGGTTGACCACCGTGGTGGACACGCTCGGCACCGACGTGGCCCGCCGCCGGGCGTGGCGCGAGCTCGCGCGCTCCGCCGGCCTGCCGGCCGTCGCGGTGTTCTTCGACGTGGACGCGGCAGAGTGCCGGCGCCGCAACCGGCTGCGCGACGTGCCGGTGCCGGCGCCCGCGCTCGACGGGCAGCTGCGCCGGATGCGCGAGGTGCCGGCCGAGCTCGGCGAGGAGGGCTGGGACGTCGTGGTGCGCGCGGACAGCAGCGTGCAGCTCGAGCCTGCGCACAGCCCGGGCAGCGTCGCCGCGCCTGCCGGGCCGCCGCCGGGCCTGGTGCTCCAGATCTCGCGCTTCCCGTGGGACGAGGACCCGGCCGGCTGGTTGCGCGGCATCGCGGCAGCGGCCGCCGAGGCCGGCTTCGAGGGGCTGGCGCTGATGGACCACCTGATCCAGATCCCGCAGGTGGGCCGCGCCTGGGAGCCGATCCCCGAGCCGTGGGTGACGCTCGGCCTGCTCGCCGGCGTGACGAGCGGGCTGCGGCTCGGCGCGCTCGTGTCGCCGGTGACGTTCCGTGCGCCCGGAATCACCGCCAAGGCGGCGGCCACCCTCGACGTGCTCAGCGGCGGGCGGGCGTTCTGCGGGATCGGGGCGGGCTGGTGGGCGCGCGAGCACGCGGCGTTCGGGCTACCGTTCCCATCCGCTCGGGAGCGGCTCAACCGGCTCGAATCGGCGATCGCGACGCTGCGTGCCCTGTGGGCGCCCGGCACGAAGCCCGCAGCAGGGCTCCCGGAGACGACGTGCTACCCGCGTCCCCTCTCGCAGATCCCGATCATCGTCGGGGGCTCCGGGGAGCGCACGCTCCGGATCGCGGCCGCACATGCCGACGCCTGCAACGTGGCTTCCGACCTGGAAACGGTCGAGCGCGCGATCAGGACGGTGCAAGGCCGTGTCGCGGTCACCGTGCTGGACGTTCCGGTCGTCGGCCGCGACCGCGAGCACACCGCCGCGCTGGTCGAGAAGCTGCGCGGGCGAACCCCGGCCGCCGCGTACGCCCGCCGCCACCACGCCGGGACACCGGAGCAGCACCTCGGCCGGTATCGACTGCTTGCGCAGCGGGGAGTCGGCACCGTCTTCGTCGCACTGCCCGACCTCGCCGGCCCGGATGACGTGCTGCGGCTGGCTCCGGTCGCGGCCGGCTTCGCCGCGGTGAGCGGATGACGAAAGAATGCTGGTGTGGTCGTGCTTCGCCTGCTCACATACAACGTCCGGTCCCTCCGGGACGACGCGACAGCGGTCAGCCGCGTGATCCGGGCTGCCCGCCCCGACGTCGCGTGTATCCAAGAGGCCCCGCGGTTCCTCCGCTGGCGGTCCAAGTGCGCGGCGCTCGCACGTCGCTCCGGCATGGTGATCGTGACGGGTGGACGCTACGCGGGCGCCAATCTGCTGCTCTCGACGTTGGCGGTCGATGTGGTCGCGACGCACGACGTTCGGCTGTCCCGCAACCGCGGCTACCACCAACGGGGTGTTGCGATGGGGTTACTCCGATACTCCGGCGCACTGTTCGGGGTTGCCGGCGTGCACCTGGACGGCGGATCGCAGCCCCACCAGATCGGCGAGGTGCACCGCGCTCTAGCCGCGTTCGTCCCGGCCGATGTGCCCTCGATCGTGGCCGGCGACATCAACGCCTCACCCGACGAGCCCGGCTGGCGAGAGCTCGCCGCCCGCGGCAGCGACGCGTTCGCGGTGGCGGGCTCGGGCGACGGATTCACGTCGAACGTCACTGCCCTTACCCGGCGCATCGACGGGATCTTCCCCGGCCCGGGCATCGGGGTGCGCAGCGTCGAGGTGATCGACAACGCCGACGTTCGCGTCGCGAGCGACCACTTGCCCGTACTGGCTGAGTTAGAGCTTCCCGATGACCGACCCTGACCTTGACCTGCCGGAGCAGGTACGGCTGGCCACCGAGCGAGCCGCAGCCGCGGGCTTCACCATGTCCTGCGACCCGGGCGCCGGACGCCTGCTCGCGGTGCTGGCAGCCGCCGTTCCGCCCGGCGGGCGCGTACTGGAGCTCGGTACCGGAGTGGGCGTCGGCACAGCCTGGATCGTCCATGGCCTACAGGGCCGGCACGACGTCGACGTCACCACGGTCGAGCGCGACCCGGTGACCGCACAGCACGCCGCGGCGGGTGGGTGGCCGACGTGGGTACGGTTCATCAACGCCGACGCGCTCGACGTTCTGCAACGCCTCGGAACGTTCGACCTCATCTTCGCGGACGCGCAGGGTGGCAAGTGGGAGGGCCTCGGCATGACCATTGCCGCCCTGCGACCGGGAGGCCAGCTGCTGGTCGACGACATGGCGCCCGAGTTGTTCTCCGACGCCAACTACGCACACAAGACGTTGCAGGTCCGCAGCCGGTTGCTGAGCCGGCCTGACCTCATCAATGTCGAGATCGCCTGGTCGACCGGGCTGATCCTCAGCACCAAACGGACCGCCTGACGGGCGCTGCTCAGCCCGACACCAGCGTGCTCAGTTCGTCACGGATCTGCCATTCCGGCTGAAACTCGACGTGATCGGCGTAGCGCAGCGCCAGCAACCGCAACGTCGGGCACACGTAGTCGCGCTCGTTCTGGCCGGCACGGCATGAGCCTGATTCGCCGTCCAGCATCGCCGGCACACCGTTGGACACCAGGTGCACCTCGTGCAGCGCAATGATCTTGCGGCGCGTGGCACAGTCGGCGAGCAACCGTCCGGGGCTGAGAAGTTCCGACGCGCTGCCCCGGCGCGGCGCGGCCCAGGCGCCGCGCTCCTCTTCTGCGATCCGTCGCAGTAGGAAGTCAGCGAGTTCGCTCATGATTGACCGCCAAACACCCGGTGCGCCGATGATAAGCACGCCGGCGCGCTCTGCCTACGGGGTTATCGCGTCGATTGCACGGTAGATGCGCTGCTCCGACACGGGGCGCGCCGTTCCCAGTTGCTGGGCGAACAGGCTCACCCGCAGCTCCTCGATCAGCCACCGGATGTCAGCGACGTCCGGGGCCGCCGCGCGGCCGGCCGGCAGAGCGCGCCTGAGGTCGTCGAATGCGGCCTCCACGGCGTGCACGCGCCGCATCCTGGCGCGGTCGACCTCCACGTCTCGGGGCAGCCGCTCCAGTCGCCGCCCGATCGCCCGGACGTAGCGTTCCAGGTCGCGCAGCCTGGCCCGCCCGGTCGCGCTGACGAAGCCACCGGGCAGCAGCGCGACGAGCTGCGCCCGCATATCGTCCACCGCCTCACGCTGCGCGTCCGGCGGGTCGGCGCGCAGCGCGAGCCTGACGTCCTGCGCTGCGGCGAGCACGTTCTCGGTCAGCGTTACCACGTCACGCATGGCGGCGGGCAGCTCGGCGCGGACCGTCTCCCGCAGTTTCTCGAACGCGGCGCGATCGCTCGGCGGGTCGCCGATCAGGGAGTCGACCGCCGCGTCCGCGCAGTCGTCGAGCATGGCGGCGAGTCCCAAGAGGCGGCCGCGCCTGGTGAGCGCGGCGGCCTTCGCCGGGGACGGCACGGTGAGCCGAATGAGCCGCCGAATGCCTGGCCGCAACGCCGCCTCTTGCTCAGCCTCGGTAGCGAAAACCCTTATGGCGACGGAACTTCCTGCGTCGACGAACGCCGGGTACGCGTGATCGACGACGCGGGTCAGGCTGTCGAGGTCGTCCGGCCAGTCAGTCAGCCCGGCACGCTCGATGCCACTCGCGGCCGCGACGACTTCCCGTGCGGGCTCCGCCAGGTCGTGCTGTAACGCGCCCAGGTCCTTGCCCCGGGCGACGACCTCGCCCGACGGGTTCTCTACCGCGAACGTCACCCGCAGGTGCGCCGGTATCCGGTTCACGTCGAAGGCGTCCCGCGGAATCAGCACGCCGCCGCGCCGGTGCAGCTCGCGCTGAAGCGCGTCCAGCAGCGGCTCACCGCTGGGCGCGATGTTCGCGAGCACTGCCCGCGCGGTATCCGGTGCGGGGACGAAGTGCCGTCGCAGGTCTTTCGGGAGCGACCGGATCAGCGCGGTGACCAGCTCCTCCCGAAGTGCCGGCACCTGCCAGCTGAACTCTGCACCGCCGAGCCGGGACAGCACATCCAGCGGCACATGCACGGTCACGCCGTCATCGGCGGCACCCGGCTCGAAACGGTACGTCACCGGGAGCGACGCGTCGCCGCTGTGCCACTCGGCCGGCTGCTCGTCCGTGACGTCTGCGCGGAGCACGTCCTGTCGCGTCAAGGTAAGCAGAGCAGAGTTGCTGCGACGGGCCTCCTTCCACCAGGAGTCGAAGTGCCGGGCCGACGTCACCTCGGCGGGAATTCGTCTGTCGTAGAAGGCGAAAAGCTCCTCATCTCCGATCAGGAGGTCGCGCCTGCGGGCGCGCGCCTCCAGCTCGGCCAGCGACTCGAGCAGGGCACGGTTCTCGCGCAGGAAGGCGTGCCGGGTGTCCCAGTCACCCTCGATCAGCGCGTGCCGGATAAACAGCTCCCGGGCCTCGACGGGATCGGGGTCCTGCACCCGGCGCCCGGCGACGAGCGGCAGCCCGTACAGCGTCACCCGTTCGCGCGACATCACAGCCCCACGCCGGGCGTCCCACTCCGGCTCGCTGTAGGAGCGCACGACGAGATGCCCGGCGGCCCGCTCGACGGCGGCCGGATCGACACGTGCGGCCACCCGCGCGTAGAGCCGTGCCGTCTCGATGAGCTCGGCGGCCACCACCCACGCCGGCGGACGCCGCGACAGCACCGACCCGGGCGCGATCACGAACCGGCTGTTGCGTGCCCCGAGGTACTCGCGTGCCTCGGTGCGCATGCCGACGTGCGACAGCAGCCCGGCGAGCAGCGCCGCATGGATGCGCGCCGCGTCCGCGTCCTGAGTCGATTCATCGATACCCAGCGATTTCGCGATCTGCCGCAACTGGCCGACGAGGTCCTGCCACTCCCGGATGCGCAGGTAGTGCAGGAACTCCTCGCGGCACATTCGGCGGAACTGGTTGCCGGAGCGCTCCCGGCGTTGCTCGCCGAGATACCGCCACAGGTTGAGAAAGCCGATGAAGTCCGAGTGCTCGTCCGCGAAGCGGGCGTGCTTCTGCCGGGCCGCCTCCTCCTGGTCGACGGGACGTTCGCGCGGATCGGGGATCGAGAGCGCCGCGGCGATGACGAGCACCTCGCGGACACAGCCTTCGCGCTGCGCCTCGACGATCATCCGCCCGATGCGTGGGTCGACGGGCAGCTGCGCGAGCTGCCGCCCGGTCGGCGTCAGCGCGCTGTCGGCGGTCAGCGCGCCCAGCTCCTCGAGCAGCGCCATACCGTCGCGTACGGACCGTCGGTCGGGCGGTTCGACGAACGGGAACCGCTCCAGATCGCCGAGCCCCAGTGCCTTCATCTGGAGAATGACCGAGGCCAGGTTGGTGCGGAGGATCTCAGGCTCGATAAATGCGGGCCGCCCGGCGAAGTCGCGTTCGGAATAGAGCCGGATGCAGATGCCGTCGGCGGTGCGTCCGCACCGGCCGGCCCGTTGCTGTGCCGACGCCTGCGAGATCGGCTCGATAGGCAGTCGCTGCACCTTCGTCCGCCGGCTGTACCGCGAGATGCGTGCGGTACCCGGGTCGATGACGTAGTGGATGCCCGGCACGGTCAGCGACGTCTCGGCGACGTTCGTCGCGAGCACGATGCGCCGCCGGGAGTGCGGCGCGAACACCCGATGCTGGTCGGCGGTCGACAAGCGCGCGTACAGCGGCAACACCTCGGCGTCCACGCCACGCAATGCATCTGCGGTGTCGCGGATTTCCCGCTCACCGGACAGGAACACCAAGATGTCGCCCGGGCCCTCGCGCATCAGCTCGTGTGCCGCGTCGACGATCGCCTCGGTCTGGTCGCGCGGCGCAATTTGAGTAACCACGTCGTCCTCGTCCGAAGCCTCCGCCTCCAGCGGTCGATACCGGATGTCGACGGGGTACGTGCGGCCGCTTACCTCGACGATGGGTGCCCCACCGCCGCCGAGCCCGCCGTTCGCTCCACTGTGCTGCGCGAAATGGCGCGCGAACCGCTCCGGGTCAATGGTGGCCGACGTGACGATCAGCTTCAGGTCCGGCCGCCGCGGCAGCAGCGAGGTCAGGTAGCCCAGCAGGAAGTCGATGTTGAGGCTGCGTTCGTGCGCCTCGTCCACGATGATCGTGTCGTAGCGCAGCAGCC
>JBPYES010000006.1:0-2721 GCA_051984825.1 Jatrophihabitantaceae bacterium | reverse complement strand
TGGCTCCACAACAGGATCGGCCCGACGATGAGCATCATCACGGAGATCCAGCGCAGCAGCGTGTTGGTTCCGGCGACCAGCTCGGAATGCGTGATCGTGAACCGGCGCGCCTCGGTGGCGAGCTTCGTCGCGTACGCGTCTTCGCCGACAGCTGTGGCCTGAAAGCGTCCCTGCCCGGCCACCACGATAGAGCCGGAACGCACCTCGTCTCCCGGCTCCTTAGCGATCGAGTCGGACTCGCCGGTCAGCAGCGATTCGTCCACCTCCATGCCGGACGCCGCGGTGACGACACCGTCGGCCGGTACCTGGTCGCCGGCACGGATCTCCAGCATGTCGTCCTGGACGACGGCACCGACGTCGAGGTCGAGGACAGTACCGTCGCGTATGGCCCGGGCGTGGGGCGCGTTCAGCACGGCGAGCCGGTCGAGCGTGCGCTTGGCGCGCAGTTCCTGGAAGATGCCGATTGCCGAGTTGGCGACGATGACGAAGCCGAAAAGGCCGTTCTGCCACCTTCCCGTCGTCAGGATGATCACGAACAGGGTCAGCAGCAAGCCGTTGAAGACGGTGAAGACGTTCGCCCGGACGATCTCGCCGACCGTACGGCTGGTGCGGCTCTCGACCGCGTTGGTCCGGCCGGCAGCCACCCGCTCGGCCACCTCGGCATCTGTCAGGCCGGTCGCGGGCGTACGGAACTCGTCCACGGCGACGGACACGCACCGTGCATATCACGGGGACGCTGAAAACGGCACCACGTCCGTATGCCCGCGGGTGGCCAAACCGGAACTACTTCACGGGTCGATCACCGCAGGTCGTCCTACCGTTGGAACGACGACGAAGTGAGGTGGTTCGGTCATGAGCGCGTTCACGGTCGACATGGCCAATCGGCCCGGGGAATTGGCACGGTTGTGCGGGGTTCTTGGTGATCGGGGTGTGAACCTCGTCGTCTGCGGGATCTCGCACGGCGGCAGCGGCACCGTGGCGTTCATTGCGGACGACGAGGACGCGGCTCGCGGTGCGCTGCAGGAATCGGAGATCGACTACATCGAGCGAAACGCGATCACGGTGCGGCTGCAGAATGTGGCCGGCGCCGGGGCAGCCGCGTTTCAGGCGTTGCTCGAGGCGCACGTCAACCTCGACGTCTTCCTCCCGGTGCGGATCTCCGACGACCAGTTCTACGCCGTGATCTGCCCGGACAACATCGAGGCGGCATTGGCCGCACTCGGGGACCACGTGGTCTCCGGCTGATCGTCGTCCCGCGAGCGCGGCCGGCAGTCCTCGATCGTCGCGGCCAGCAGTTCGCGCAGCACCCGATCAGGATCGGGGACGCACGCCTGTGCGATCCCGCAGACGGCGTAGTCGACGATCGACGGCGCGGTGTGCCGGCGGAACACCCGACGGGATATGGCACCGTCGCGACCGTAGCGCCGTGCCCACGTGGCAGCGCCCGGAGCAAGCGCCAGTGCTTCGCGGCTCTCGACGCGTAGCGGCGCAGCCGGGCGGCCGTCCAGCTCGGCGAGCAGCTGCTCGCAGGTCAGCACCGCGACCGCCAGCACCCGCTGCCACTCCTCGGGCGCAATGGGCAGCGCGGTCTGCGCGGCGCGAAGCGCGATGCGGGCGTCGATGTGCAGATCCGCGCCGGTCACGCCGATCACGTCCGGAATGAGTTCGGCCAGGTCCTGACGTGACTTGTCGGAGACGTGATCGTTGACCTGCCGGGCGAGCTCGGCGAGCAGCGGGTGCGTGCAGGCCGGATGGTCGCTCCATCGCTCGCCGGCGAGGTAGGACGCGTACTCCATGAAGCACGCACCTCGTCGCGGGCTGCGGTGCTTTCCACGGGACAGCCGCGGGAGAAAGTCGGTCTGATCAGTCAACATGCCAACCCACCTCGCTCTCATCCCGTCGCCGCCCGCGCGCCGTGGAGCGACGTGGCTCGCGCGGCATGGTGGCGCCGGGGACTCGCAGCGCTTGCGCTGATCGATGTCAATTGTGCAGGACAGCGGCCCCGCTGAAACCCCCATGAGCGAGATCGGCCAGAGCGCGCGGCGCGTCGGCCATCGGGTAGGCGACGGTCGTCGCCCGGATACCGAACCGCTCGGCCAGCGCGAGGAACTGTTCACCGTCCTGACGGGTGTTGGCGGTGACGCTGCGCAGCCGGCGTTCGCGGAACAGCTCGGCGTCGTAGTTCAGATCCGGGATGTCGGAGAGCCAGATGCCGGCCACGGCCAGCGTGCCGCCTGCGTCGAGTGCACGGAGCGCGACCGGCACCAGCTCGCCGGCCGGCGCGAACAGGATCGCGCCGTCCAGCGGTTCCGGCGGTGCATCGGTGGCCTCGCCGACCGAGTCGGCGCCCAGCTCCCGGGCCAGCTCGCGATTGCCCGCGCCCCGGGTGAGCACGTGGACCCGCATCCCCTCGTGCAGCGCGATTTGCGCGGTCAGGTGCGCGCTGCCGCCGAAGCCGTAGATGCCGAGGCGTCCGCCCGGCGGGACGGCGGCGGCCCGCAGCGCCCGGTAGCCGATGATGCCGGCGCACAGCAGAGGAGCGGCATGCTCGTCACTGACGGCGCCGGGCAGCGCGTATGCGAACCGCTCATTGACGAGGCACGCGTCCGCGTATCCGCCGTCGACGTCCCAGCCGGTGAACGTCGGCGCGACGCAGAGGTTCTCGTCGCCGCGCCGGCAGTACCGGCAGGTGCCGTCAGTGCGGCCCAACCAGGCGACGCC
>JBPYES010000005.1:0-4522 GCA_051984825.1 Jatrophihabitantaceae bacterium | reverse complement strand
CCGACATTCCGGGTGCTCTTTTCCTGATCAGTGGGCGCGGCGTGGTGGCGTGCTGCGTCGCCGCATCTTGGCCCGCAGCGCCCGGCGGGCGATCGGGGGCAGCTCGTCGACGATCTCGACCAGGTCGCCGAGACGTTCCAGCGTGTTCAGCGCCTGCTGCGCGGCTGCGGCATCGATCCCTTCGTAGAGTTCCAGGCCGAGGAAGCCGGAACTGACGACACGCGTCAGTCCCGCTGGATCGACCAGGCCGGCCAGCGCGCTGTGCTCGAGCAGCCGCGTCACGACGGCCTCGAGTTCGTCGTTCCAGCGCGCCAGGCAGTAACGAGCGGTGGCGGCCAGCTGCTCATTGCGCTGCGCACCCGACATCAATTGCGCCATCATCGCGACATTGCCCGCGGCCCGCTCACGCCGGCGCAGCTCACGTCCGACCGCGAGCAGATCGCGGAACGTCTCGGCGGCGGCGAACTGTTCCCGGTAGTCGCTGATGCTCGCATCGACGGCGGCCCGGCATGCCGCATCCACAAGGTGCATGAGGTTGCCGAAGTGGTAGAAGATCAGCGCCTGATTGACCCCCGCCCGGGCCGCGACGTGGCGGGCGGAGAGTCCGGCAAGCCCGTCCTCGCGCAGCGTGCCGGCCGCCGCATCCAGCAGGACCGCTCTGGTCCGGTCGGCGTGCTGCGCCTGCCGCACGCTCACCGCACATCCGCCGGCCGGGGCGTCGTGACGAACGCAGCCATCGCGCCGATCACCGCGCCGGGCGGGCTGGCCAGGAGGGCGCCCTCGATCAGCGCGAACGGTGCTGTCGGTGGGTACGCGGCGAGCCCCACCGCAAGGCCTGCGACGGAACCCACGACCGCGGCGCAGGCAGCACCGTATGCGGCGAACAATCCGATGCGGGTCAGGCCACCGCCCATTCGTCCGTGGGTCCTGGCAACGGCCGGACCGAGCACGACACCCAGTCCGACACACCAGGCCAGGAATAGCGGCGGTTGCCAGCCCGACGTGGGCACTTGCTGCCAGTCGCCGTACGCAAGCGTCGCACCGACCACAACACCGACGCCGCAGATCAGGCCGGCTGCGACAGCGAATACCACCTGATATCTCGTCCAGCGCGCCAGCGCAGCCAAGACCGCACCGTTTATGACCCCCAGGCCGGCGCCCGACACGACACCGGCCGCCGTACCGATGCACGTGCCGACGATCGGAAAGCTCAAAGTCCCGACTACCAGGCCAGTCACGCCTCCGGCCAGAACGCCGGCCACAATCGCTCGGCCGACGACTTGTGTCCGCGTTCTCTCCGGCTCAGTCACCAGTACCTCACTTTGAGCGACCGCTCAATTCCTGACTTTGAGCATACGCTCAAGGTTCCTGGCGACGGGAAGGGGTACCTGTCTCGTCAGGGTCGGCGAGATCTGGCTGGAAGAGTTGCTGAGCGATGAGCGTGGGCACGAACGCGGACAGGACCACGACGGTGACCAGCTCCGTGTACTGCGTGGAGTTGATCAGGTGGTGGGTCAGCCCGAACAGTGCCGCGATCGACCCGAAGGTGAGCCCGGTAGCCATGAGCAGTGTCGTGTACGCGCGCTCCCGTTTCTGGAGCCGGAAGCGCGCTGCCGTCGGCCACACGGCGATGCCTTTCGAGGTCAGCTTCACCGCCAAGAGCACGGCGATGACCCCGGCGCCGGACACGAGCGCGGAAGCGTGGATGAGCGTCCCGGCGCGCAGGAAGAAGAACGGCGTGAGCAGCGCAAAAGAGATCGAACGGAGCCGGTCCATGACTATGCGGTCGTGCATGAAGACACCAGCGGTGACCAGCCCGGCCAGGTAGGCGGGTAGCACAGCCTCGCTGCCGGCCTGGGTGGCCAGCCCGCCGAGTGCGAAGAGCACCAGAAGCAGCAGTTTGATCTCCGGCTCGGATATGCGGTGCCCCATCCGATCGATCACCAGCCGGGTCAGCCGCGGCAACACCAGCAGCGTGCTCGCGGTTGTGGCGGCGAACACGAGCAGCAGCCAGCCGTCCGTGGCGAACAGCCCGCCGAGGGCGAGCACTGTGCCCAGGTCGGTGATGAAGCACGCCGCGAGGATGAGCTTGCCGATATCGCGCCGGTTCAGGCCGGTCTCGACCATCACCGCGTACACGACAGCGACCGAGGTGGTGCTCAACGCAATGCCGCCGATTTCGGCAGCCTGCCGGTTCCAGCCGAGCACCAAGCCGCAGAACGCGAAGGCGCCCAGGAACGGCACCGCGAACGACACCGCGCCGACCGACAGGCTGGCTCTCCAGTGCCGGCGCAGCGATACCGGATCGATCTCTGCTCCTGCCAGAAACGTGAGCGCGATCGATCCGATGCTGGCCAGGAACGTCACGAACGGGGTCTCCGTAACATGCGTGCGGATGCCGGCGATGTTGCCCGCGAGTGCGCCCACCACGATTTCGACCAGCGCCACCGGCACCGCGATCCGCACGCTCACCACCGAGGCGAGCAACGCCATGCCGACCCAGATCGCGGCCTCGTAATAGATGTTCACCGCTCCTCCTGCCAAGCCACGGCCTGGCAGAAGACCCGCACGCGCAATCGCAGGCCCCTACCAGGCTCTGTTCCTGGTAGAAGCCATCAGCCACGGTGGCGGTTCGGACGACGAGGTCCGCCGGAGCTTCATCCGGCAGCACCCATGCTAGCTGCAGCGAACGGTCAGCCGGTGGTCGTAATGCAGTCGGCGAGCACCGTTGGCGAGATGTTGGCGCCGGACAGCATGAGTGCGGTGACGCCCTGAATCGCGGGCAGCCGCTGCTCGATGAGCGCAGCCAGCCCCACTGCGGCGGCGGGCTCGACGACGACCTTCAGCGCCATGACCAGCTCACGCACCGCGGTGCGGATCGCCTCCTCGCTCACGGTGACGATCTGGATGTCCGCGGAGCGGATCATGTCGAAGTTCAAGCGGCCGGGACAAGGCGCGGTAAGCCCGTCGGCGATTGTCGGTGGATGGTCCAGCTCCGTCGGTTCGCCCGCCTCCAGCGAGCGCACGATCGTCGGCACCGCCTCCGGTTGCACCCCGACGATCTCGATCGTCCGCCCGGCCGTCTCGGTAGCGAGGATGGCCCCGGCGAGCAGTCCACCGCCCGAGCACGGTACGACGAGTCGCGCGATATCGGGCTCCTGCTCCAACAGCTCGAGTGTGGCGGTGCCCGCACCGGCCACGACATACGGGTCGTCGAAGGGGTGGACGAACGTGTAGCCGTGTTCGTTCTGCAATTGCGCCGCGCGCCGGAATGCGCCGGCCGCATCGACGACACCGTCCTGGATCACCGTGCCCCCCAGAGCCTGCACGCCCTGCACCTTCGCGGGCACCGCCTGCTCCGGCATCACGACCAGCACCGCGGCGCCGAGCTCCCGCCCGGCGAATGCGAGGCCAAGCGCGGCATTGCCGGCGCTCACCGTCAACAGGCCTCGGGCCCGCGCATCCGGGGCAAGCATGCGGACGCGATTGAGCGCACCGCGCACCTTGAACGAGCCGGTCCGCTGCAAACACTCGGCCTTGGCGACGAGACGGCAACCGGCCCGCTCGTCGAGGGTCATCGAGCGAAGAGTCGGCGTACGGACCACGCTGTCCCGCAGGTACTCCTGTGCGCTCAGCACATCGCCCGGACGCGGTCGCGACACTGCTTCCGCGCTCGTCACTGCCCCTCCTCGCCAGCTACTCGCTGATCGGACGTCGGTGCGGTATGCCAGAAATCTTGAGGCGATGGCGGGTGCCGTGCGTCAGGAACGCGCCGTGCGGACGCTACCGCGTCTCGTGGCCCGGATGTGGATCACGGTCGCCGGCTCGAACGCTGGCTGCGCTCTCGCGGTCGATCGCGGCCTGGTCGCGTGCGCGATGGGCGGTGCTGCGCCGCAGGGCGTCTTCGGAGCGATTAAGGTGCTCGGCACTTCGAGCCAGGGCCTCGTGGGCCCGCTGCAACTTCTCATGGGTGCGCTGCTCGATCGTGGCCACATTTTCTTTCAAGATCGCGGCACGTTCGTCGAGCAGCCGTTCTCGCGCGTCCAGAGCGGCTTCGCGCTCATCGGCGTGGCGTTCCCGCTCGTCGGCCAGTCGTTCTCGACGATCGGCCAGGTCTTCGCGGCGGTCAGCCGCCAGGTCCCGATTATCGGCGAGCGCTTCGCGGCGGTCGGCCGCACGGTCCCGATCATCGGCAAGGTCGGCGCGGTCGTCAGCCGCGCCCTCGCGTTCCTGCAGTGGAGGCGCTTGTTCCAATGAGTCCTGGGAGGCGTCCACACCCTCTGGCCAGCCCATCCAATTACTCTGACACTCATCCGAGCCGGCGTCGACCGGCGTCGACGGCGAAGGCTCGGTCGCGCGCCCCGGCGCGGCGTTCGCCGCGTGCGAACGCCGAGCTCTCCGGGCCGTCCTGCGGCTCGCTGCCGGCGTAACTTGCGGTTATGACCGCCAGCTACGCCCGCGCCGGGTACTGGAACTCGTTCTTCCGGACGCTGCGCGAGGCTGGTGACGATCTTGACTGGAG
>JBPYES010000004.1:0-7898 GCA_051984825.1 Jatrophihabitantaceae bacterium | reverse complement strand
TCGTCGAGCAGCGCGCCCACCAGGACCCGGTCGTTGCCGGGCAGCGGCTCGGCGCCCTGCAGCCGGGACAGTTCGAGCAGCTCACGCACCAGCCTGCCCAGCCGGGCGCTCTCGTGCTGCATCCGCCCGGCAAAGCGCTGGACCGCCTCGGGGTCGTCGGCGGCATCCAGCACGGCTTCAGCCAAGAGGGTCAACGCCCCGACGGGCGTCTTCAGCTCGTGGGAGACATTGGCGACGAAGTCGCGGCGCACCGCCTCGAGCCGGCGCACCTCGGTCACGTCGTCGAGCAGCAGGGCCAGCGCCCCGATGCGCTGCTCGTCCTGCACATCGGGCAGCGGCACCGCGGTCACGGACAGGGCGATCGGCTCGCGGCCCAGGCGGCCCATGGGCAGGTCAACGGCACCGTGGACGGGCACGCCGCGGTCGGTGGCCGCCCGCACCAGGCGGGTCAGCTCGTCGAAGGCAATATGGTCACCGGACAGCACACCCATGGCCCGCGCCGCGGGATTGACCAGTATGACCCGCTCGTCGCGACCGACTACGACCACGCCGTGGCCGAGTACCTCGAGCAGCTGGGCGGGCAGCGTGGAGTGAGGTTGGGACGGGATCGGAGGGCTCGCGGGCACTGCTTTGCGCCGGGCGACCCACCAGCCGATCGCCACGCCGAGCAGCAGCGCAACCGCGATCGCGCAGCCGGCAATAACCGCCACACAGAAATGGTACGGGCGCTACGATGCGCTACCCGGCGCGCTGCGCGCCACGGCATGGAGTTCACCCGTCGGCCGCCCTACGTTAACCCCTTGACAACCCTCGTCACCGTCACGTAACTAAGCTGCGGATTATGCGTGACATCTACCACGACGAGCTAGACGACATCGGCAAATCACTTGTCGCGATGACTCAGCTCGTGCGCGCTGCGATGGAGCGTGCCACGAACGCCCTGCTCGACGGCGACCTCTCCGGGGCAGAGCGGGTCATCTCCGACGATCCCCGGATCGACGCACTGCGCGAGGACCTCGAGAGTCGCTCGTTCCAGATGATCGCCCGTCAGCAGCCGGTGGCCACGGATCTGCGCGTGCTCGTCACCACGCTGCACGTGGCCGCCGACCTGGAGCGGATGGGCGACCTGGCGCGGCACATCGCGAAGGTCGCGCGGATGCGCTTTCCCGAGATCGCCGTGCCCAGCGAGTTACGGGACGTGATCTCGCAGATGGGTGCCGTCGCGCTGTCGCTGGTCGACAAGGTCCAGGAAGTCATCGAAGGCCGTGACATCGAGCTGGCCGAAGCTGTGGAGGCCGAGGACGACTCGATGGACGCGCTGCACCGCAAGCTGTTCACGCTGCTGCTGGCTCCGCATTGGGCGCAGAGCCTCGAGACGGCCATCGACATGACCCTGATCGGCCGCTACTACGAGCGCTATGCCGACCACGCCGTTTCCGTGGCGCAGCGGATCGTGTTCATCGTCACGGGACAGCATCCCGAGCCGCTGCACCGAGGCGTGTGACCAGCGCTCAGCGGCCCTGGTTGGCCACCGCCTGAATCGCGTCGGCCGCCGCATCGGGGTCCAGATACTCCCCTGGACGTGTCGGGCGCAGCGTCACCGGGTCGAGGTCGTAGCGCAGCGGGATGCCGGTCGGGATGTTCAGCGACACGACGGACTCGTCCGAGAGCCCGTCCAGGTGCTTGACCAGCGCGCGCAGTGAGTTGCCGTGCGCCGCGATCAGGACGGTGCAGTGGCGCAGGTCAGGCACGATCGCGTCGTACCAATACGGCAACAGCCGCGCGACCACGTCGGCGAGGCACTCGGTGCGTGGCACCGCGTCGAGCAGATCGGCGTAACGCGGGTCGCCGACCTGCGAGTACTCGTCGTCATCCGGAAGTGGCGGGGGCGGGACGTCGTACGAGCGGCGCCACAGCATGAACTGGTCGTCACCGAACTGCTTGCGTACCGCCGCCTTGTCCTTGCCCTGAAGCGCGCCGTAGTGCCGCTCGTTCAGCCGCCAGGAGCGGCGTACCGGGATCCAGTGTCGCTCTGCGGCATTCAGGCACAAATCGGCGGACCGGATCCCCCGGCGCAGCAGCGACGTGTGCACGACGTCGGGCAGCAGGCCGTGCGAGACGAGGAGCTCCCCGGCCCGGCGTGCCTCCGCTTCGCCGGCCGCCGTGAGGTCGACGTCCACCCAGCCGGTGAAGAGGTTCTTCTGGTTCCAGTCGCTCTCGCCGTGGCGAAGCAGCACCAGCGTTGCAGTCACGGATCCCATCCTGCCAGTGACCCACCGGCGACCCGTGGCTAGCCTTCGGGACCCACGCCGGCCAGCACCGTGTCGACGATGAACTCGAGCTGCCGCCTCGGCAGGGCGTCCTGGTGGGTCAGCGCTGCGCTGATGATCGGTGCGACCAGCAGGCTGATGACCCAGTCCTTGTCGACGTCGCCGCGAATGCCGCCCTCGGCGATCCCGCGCTCGATCACCCGTCGCATCTGCGCACGCCGGGGCGCAACGAAGCGGTCCCTGCCCTGCCGGTACAGCTCCGGCCGTTCCAGCCCGTCGGCAGCAAGCTGCGCCATGAGACGGCCGAAGCGGCCCTTGAACCAGGCGTCGCGCATCCGGGTCAGCATGTAGATCAGATCGTCGCGCACCGGCCCGCCCGGCGGCTCAGGGTGTGAGCCCTTGATGCAGGCGACCGCGTCCATCAGCAGGTGGTCCTTTGTCGGCCAGCGCCGATAGATCGTCGTCTTCGCGACGCCGGCCCGCGCAGCCACGGCCTCGACGCTCAGTCCGAGGTATCCCTGCTCGGCGAGCAGGTCGACCGTCGCGTCGAGGATCGCCTCGTCTGCGGCCTGGCTGCGGGGCCGACCCGGACGCCGCTCGGTATCCACGGTGATCAGTGCGCCATCGCCGGTTCGCCGGACGGCGGAGCCGTCTCAGCGATGAGGTCGGCGTGCTCGCGGCGTGTGGGCAGGAAGAGGAACGCGGCGATTGCGCCGACGAGGCCGATGGCGCCGGACACCACCGAGGTGTAGCGCATGGCTGACATGAAGGCGTTCTTCGAGTGATCGACGAATCCGCCGATTGCCGCCTCCGCGTGCTCGCGCTGCGCGGGCGTGGGACTGGCACCAGTCGCGCTGGCCCGCTGCTCTAGCGCCCCGGTGGCCTTGCCGACGAACTCGAGCGCGCCACCGATGGACTCGCTGGCATCGGTCTTGACGTTCGTGCGGACCTGCTGGTCGGCCGGCAGCGTCGCAACGGCGGCCGCAGGCTGATCGAGCTGGGCCGCCAGCCTGGCAGGTGCGTCCGGGCCGAGGTGGCTGCGGAACGCGACCGCGAGCAGGGAACCGAGGATCGCGACGCCCAGGGCGGCGGCCACCTGACGCACGGTGTTGTTGACGGCGGATCCGGCGCCCGCCTTCTCCCGTGGCACCGCGCTCATGATCGAGTTGGTAGCCGGCGTCATGACCAAGCCCATGCCGGCACCGAAAGTGGCCATCTGAATCTCGATCACCCACTGCGGCATGGTGCGCGTGGCCATGCCATATGACGCGATTCCCACCGACGCGAGCACGAGTCCCGTAGCGGTGACCACCCGCGGCCCGAACCGCTCCGACAGCCGCGCCGACAGCGGAGCGGCCACCATCACGGCGACGGCCACCGCGATCATCGCGACGCCCGCGGCCAGCGCGGTGTAGCCGCGGACCGCCTGCATGAAGTACGCCAGGTAGAACGTCGAGCCCATCATCACCAGGAACGTCACGCCGATCGCCGCGACGCCTGCCGAGAAGCGGCGGTTGCGGAACAGGTGCACGTCGATCGTCGGGTGATCGCTGCGCGCCTGCGTATAGACGAACAGCCCAAGCAGCCCGACGCCCGCCACAATCGCACCGAGCGTGTTCCAGCGCACCCAATCGTTGGTGTTGCCGCCCTCGATCACGCCGTACACCAGGACCACCAGTGCCACGATCGACAGCAGCACGCCGGTCGGATCGAGCCGGCCGGGCCGCGGGTTCTTCGACTCGGGCACCAGCGCCGCGATCGCCACGAGGCCGATGATGACGATCGGCACGTTGACCAGGAAGATCGAGCCCCACCAGAAGTACTTCAGGAGCGCACCGCCGGCGATGGGGCCGAGCGCGATCGCCATCCCCGAGGCGCCGGCCCAGATGCCGATCGCCTTGGCGCGCTCTTTCGGCTCGAACACGTTCTGGATGATCGACAGCGTCTGGGGCTGGACGGCCGCCGCGCCGATGCCCATCAGCGCGCGGAAGCCGATCAGCGTGCCGGGCGAGCCGGCGAACGAGCACAGCGCGGACGTCACTCCGAACGCCGCCATGCCGAACAGCAGCACCTTCTTGCGGCCCAACCGGTCGCCGAGCACACCCCAGGTGATCAGCAGCCCGGCGAAGACGAGCGCGTAGCTGTCGACGGCCCATTGCATCTGGCTCTGCGAGGCATCGAGGTCCTCCTGCACCGTCTTCAGGGCGACGTTGAGGATCGTGTTATCGAGGATCACGACGAGCAGGCAGATCACCAGCACGCTCAGGATCCACCACCGGCGCTGGTGAATCGTCTTCTCGTCCACGAGGGCTCCCGGAGTTCCGCTACGGATGCGTATCGATACGCGACCGTAGCGCAATGTGATCCGCTACGCAAGCGTTTCGAAATTATTCGCGCTTGGCGAACGCTTCGAACGCCGCCAGGTTGGCCAGCGACTCGTTGTTCTTGACGCGCCACGCCCATTCACGCCGGATCGACGACCCGAAGCCCAATTGCAGCAGGGCGTTGAACGAGCCGTCGGCGTATTCGAGGACGGCACCCAGCACCCGGTCGATCTCATCGGATGTCACGGCTGCGAGCGGCAGCTTGCCGGTCAGGTACACGTCGCCCGAGTCGTCGACCGACCACGCGACGGCGTACATCCGGGCGTTGTGCTCGAGCAGGTAGCGGTAGACCTCCTCGGCGTTCTCATCCGGCTTGCGCATTACGAACGCCTCGATGGACATGGCATGTTCGCCGACCACCAGCCAACATGCGGTCTTGAGCCGGCGGGTGCCTGGCAGGTTCACCACGAACTGCTGCGGCCCGGGTCGCTCGTACTCCAGGCCGGACTCGCGCAGCGTCGCCTCAAGGGTCTCCGCCGGGTCCGCGTCGCTCACGAGGCTGCCGCCATGTGGAAGCTCGCCAGCGCGTCACGGTACGACCCCAGCAGCCCGGCGGTAGTTCGGTCCCACGAGAAGCGGCTGGCCTGGCGGCGCGCTGCCGCGGGATCGGGCGGCTGACGCAGCGCCCGGACGAGCGCTCCGGCCCACACCTCCGGGTCGTGTCCCTCGACGAGGATTCCCGCCGGGCCCACGGCGGTGGGCAGCCCGCCCACGGCGGCCGCGACGACGGGCGTCCCGCACGCCAGCGACTCGAGGGCGACAAGCCCGAACGACTCGTTGTAGCTGGGCACCACGGTCACGTCGGCCGCCCGGTAATAGGCGGCGAGCTCGGCTCGCCCGACCGGCGGCACGAACTTCGCCGGGACGCCAAGGTGGCGGGCCAGGCTGGGCAGCCAGTCCGGGTCGGTCCCGCTCGGCGCGCCGACGATAACGGCGTAGGCGCGCGGTTCTTGGGCGCGCAGCACTGCCAGGGCGCGCAGCAGCAGGTCCGGGGCCTTGAGCGGCTGGAGGCGTCCGGCAAAGAGCAGCACTCGGGCGTCGTCCGGGATTCCGAGCCGTGCGCGATCGGCGGCCCCCGGCGTGAACGTGGCCAGGTCGACTCCCGGCGGCACGACGTCGACGCGCGCCGGGTCAGCACCATAGTGCGCGACCAGCTCGTCGCGCTCCAGTTCGGTGGACGCGACGAGCCGATCGGCCTCGGCGACGACCTGCTGTTCGCCGGCCACGCGAACGAGTGGCTCGGGCGCGTCTCCGTCGGCCAGCGCGGCGTTCTTGACCTTGCTGAGGGTGTGCGCACTGTGCACGAGCGGCACGCCCCACCGGTCACGGGCCAGCCAGCCGACCTGCCCGGACAGCCAGTAGTGCGAGTGGATGAGGTTGTACCAGCCCGGCTCGTGGTGCGCCTCGGCCCGCAGAACGGCCGCCGTGAACGCGCACAACTGGCCGGGTAGCTCGTACTTGCTCAGGCCCTCGAACGGCCCGGCGACGATATGGCGCACCGCCACGCCCGGATGCATCTCGACGCAGCGGGGCTGCTTGCTCGAGGTCGCCCGGGTGAATATCTCGACGGCGACGCCGGCATCGGCTATCCGCTTGGCAGTTTCCACGATGTAGACGTTCATGCCGCCCGCGTCGCCTCCACCCGGAGGGTCGAGTGGCGAGGTGTGGACGCTCAGCATCGCGACGCGCTGCACAGCCCGATGATGCCCTCTAGGCACAATCCTTATCCATGACGCACGTCGCAGTAGTGACCGGGGCCAGCAGCGGTATCGGCGCGGCCACCGCCCGGCGCCTGGCCGCCGAGGGCTTTTCGGTGGTCGCGGCGGCCCGGCGGCGCGACCGCCTCGACGAACTGGCCGCCTCGACGCCCGGCATCCGTCCCGTGACGCTGGACGTGACGTCCGCGTCGTCCGTCGCCGAGCTTGCGGCGTCGCTGCCCGACGTGGACGTGCTGGTCAACAACGCCGGCGGAGCGATTGGCGTCGAGCCGGTCGAGCAGGCCGATCCGGCCGACTGGCAGGCGATGTACGACACGAACGTCCTCGGCGTGTTGCGAGTGACCCAGGCGCTCCTGCCCGCACTGGAGCGTGGCTCCGGCGGCCACATCGTGATGACCGGCTCGATCGCCGGCCACCTCGTCTACGAGGGCGGCGCCGGCTACACCGCGGCCAAGCACGCCGAGACCGCCGTGGCAGAGACGCTGCGCCTCGAGCTCAACGGGCGGCCGATCCGGGTCAGTGAGATCGCGCCCGGCATGGTGCGCACCGAGGAGTTCTCGCTGGTGCGGCTGCGCGGCGATCGGGCGAAGGCCGACGCCGTCTACGCGGGGGTCGAGGCGCCGCTCACAGCCGAGGACATCGCGGACTGCATCGCTTTCGCGGTGACCCGTCCGCCGCACGTCAATATCGACCTGCTCGTCGTCAAGCCCCTGGCCCAGGCTGCGCCCCACAAGGTCGCCCGCTCTAAAGGGTGACGCCGACGAGGTGCGCCTCCGGGGCAAGCTTGATCCCGAACTCCTTCTCCACGCCGGATTGGATCTCACGGGCCAGGTCGAGCAACTCGGTGGTGGTGGCGCCGCCCCGATTGGTCAGCGCCAGGCTGTGCTTGGTAGAGACGGACACCCGGCCCGGCAGGCCATATCCCTTGTAGAAGCCGGCATTCTCGATCAGCCAGGCGGCGGACAGCTTGACCCGTCCCCCGATCGTCCACTGTGGACAATTAGCCGGCGCGAGTGCTGCTTCAACAAAGGGATTTACGAAGAAGGAGCCGACGCTCCAGGTGTCGTTGTCGGCGGGATCGAGCACCATTCCCTTGCTGCGTCGAAGCTCCAGCACCATCTCGCGCACCTGCGTCGACGGCGCAGTGCCGCCGGGCTCGACGCCCAGCCGCCGAGCGAGCTCCAGATACCGCACCGGTACCGCATCGGCCGAACGGTGCAGGGCGAACGTCACGTCGAGGACGACGTACCGGTCGGTGTGCTTGAACGCGCTCGTGCGGAACCCGAACCCACACTGCTCCGGCGTCCACGTGGACGTCTCGCCCGCCTCTCGGTCGTACACGCGAAGCGACGTGATCGTGTCGGCCACCTCGCTGCCGTATGCGCCGACGTTCTGCACTGGCGTAGCGCCGGTTAGTCCCGGAATGCCCGACATGGACGCCAGCCCGGACCAGCCCTCCGCGACGGTGAGCGCCACGAAGTCGTCCCAGGACTCGCCGGCCTCGACCGTGACGGCTAGCTCGTCGC
>JBPYES010000003.1:0-22894 GCA_051984825.1 Jatrophihabitantaceae bacterium | reverse complement strand
GACGAGGCGAAGACCGTTCGCGGCAACGTCGACGACGGCGTAGCTGAGCTGCGTGGCTGGCTGCAGAGGTTCGAGGAGGTGTCCGCCGCGATGGGCGAGCCGGACGCCGACTTCGACTCGCTGCTTGCCGAGCAGGGCGAGCTGATGGAGAAGATCGAGCACGCCAACGGCTGGGAACTCGACAGTCGCATCGAGCAAGCGATGGATGCTTTGCGTTGCCCGCCCGGCGACGAGCCGGTGACTCACCTGTCCGGCGGCGAGCGGCGGCGGGTGGCGCTGTGCAAGCTGCTGCTCGAGCAGCCGGACCTGCTGCTGCTCGACGAGCCGACCAACCACCTCGACGCCGAGAGCGTGCAGTGGCTCGAACAGCACCTGGCGAAGTATCCGGGCACCGTGCTCGCCGTCACCCACGACCGGTATTTCCTCGACAACGTCGCCGAATGGATCCTGGAACTCGACCGCGGCCGGGCATACCCATACGAAGGCAACTACTCGACCTACCTGGAGAAGAAGGCCGAGCGGCTGGAGGTTCAGGGTCGCAAGGACCAGAAGCTCCAGAAGCGGCTGCGTGACGAACTCGACTGGGTGCGGCAGAACGCCAAGGGCCGGCAGGCGAAGAGCAAGGCTCGGCTCCAGCGGTATGACGAGATGGCGACTGAGGCGGAGAAGACGCGCAAGCTCGACTTTGAGGAGATCCAGATCCCGCCCGGGCCGCGACTCGGCAACCTCGTGGTCGAGGTCAGCCACTTGGACAAGGGGTTCGACGGACGCGTGCTGATCAAGGATCTGTCGTTCACGTTGCCGCGCGGTGGCATCGTCGGGATCATCGGCCCGAACGGGGTCGGCAAGACGACGCTGTTCAAGATCATCGTTGGCGACGAGCAGCCGGATTCCGGCGAACTCCGGGTGGGCGAGACCGTGAAGATCAGCTACGTGGACCAGACCCGCGAACGGATCGACCCGGCGAAGACGGTGTGGCAGGTGGTGTCCGACGGGCTCGATCACATCCAGGTCGGTCAGGTCGAGATGCCGTCACGCGCGTATGTGTCAGCCTTCGGCTTCAAGGGACCCGACCAGCAGAAACCGGCCGGCATCCTCTCCGGCGGCGAGCGCAACAGGCTGAACCTTGCATTGACCCTCAAAGAGGGCGGCAACTTGTTGCTACTCGACGAGCCGACCAACGACCTCGACGTCGAGACCCTGGGCTCGCTCGAGAACGCGCTGCTGGAGTTTCCCGGGTGCGCTGTCATCACCAGCCACGACCGGTGGTTCCTGGACCGCGTCGCAACGCACATCCTCGCGTGGGAAGGCACGGACGACGACCCGGCTCAGTGGTTCTGGTTCGAGGGCAACTTCGAGTCGTACGAGAAGAATAAGGTCGAGCGCCTCGGCGCCGAGGCGGCCCGCCCGCACGCCGTCACGTATCGCCGGTTGACTCGGGACTAGGAGGGCACTGACTAATGCGCCACTTTGCTGCACGTCGTCCGGGCAGGGTGACCTTCTAGCGTCATGGCTCGGTTCGTCGCGAGGTGCGCCATGCGCTGGTCCGACATGGACGCGTACGGGCACGTCAACAACACCGCGTACCTGGCTTACCTGGAGCAGGCCCGGGTGTCGATGTTCTTCGACCGCTACGACGCGTCGTTCTCGGCCGGCACGGTCGTGAAGCACCACGAGATCACGTACTTGCGACCGGTCGTCTACCACCCGGAACCGCTGCGGCTGGAGTTGTGGGTCGACCAGGTCCGGGCCGCGTCATTCCGGGTGCTCTACAACGTGTATGACGGCGACACTCTGGCAGCGACGGCGTCGACCACATTGGTGGCGTTCGACTTCGACTCCGACCGTCCGCGGCGTATCACCGCAGACGAGCGCGCCGTCCTCGAGCGGTACATGGACGCGCCCGCTCCGGAGCCGGCATGACGGGCCGGCCGCGTGACGCCGGCGTCGAACCGGCGCAGCTCGCCGATGTCGCCGCGCAGCTGGCCGGTATCGCGCCACTGGCGAGGCGGGTAGCCGCGCTCGATCCACGTGGTTTGCTTCAGATCCGGGTCGCCGGCAGCGTTGCTGCGGCGTATGCCCGGCTGCCCTTCGGGGTCCTCGTGGGCCGGACGGTCAAGGTTGACCCCGCCGGCGTGGGCATCGAGTGCACGGTGCGCGCCCGCGAGTTGATCAGCTGGCTCGACGCCGAGGTGAAGATCCCGCCACCGAGGCGTGACGTGGAGTGGCGTGGGGCGTTGCCGCCGGCAATCGGGTGGCGACGCGTCGAGACGGTTCCCGATGGGGTTGTCCGGGATCTGGTCCGCAAGGGCGCGGCCACGTTCCGCCAAGCTGCGGCACGGGAAGGCGTCCTGGGTGCACAGCCACGCGCCGAGGTTGCCGATGCGCTGCTCGACTCAGTGGTGCTCAGCGCCACCGAGGGTGACCTGCACGCCGAGGTCACGCTGCGCGCGATGAGCGCGCTGACGCGCATGGGGTTCCTGCCACGCGGCTCACATGTCGCGGTTGACGTGTGCGGGCGGTGGTCCCGACTGGCTGCCGAGTACGGCTCGGTCTACGCCGAGCGTCCGGGCATGGCACTCGGCATCGTCTCCTGACTCGCCGACCCCTGACCGGAGGTGCCGGGCGTTCAGGGGTCAGCGGCGGATCCACACCGCGGTATCGGGGGGCAGCATCGCGTCGGGTACCGGGCCGGAAGCGAGGACGAGGTCGCCCGCCGGTAGCGGCACGGGCCGGTCGCCGGCGTTGAGCGCCACCACCAGACCGGACCCGCGCCGGTACATGAGGCAGCCGGGCGGACTGTCGAGCCAGGTGAACTCCTCGCCACGCAACTCGGCTGTCTTGCGGCGCTGCGCCAGGGCGTGCTGATAGAGGGCGAGCGTCGAGTCCGGATCGGCTGACTGTGCCTCGACGGTCAGTGACGCCCAGCCCTCCGGCATCGGCAACCACGTCGACGTCCCGGTGGTGAAGCCATACGGCGGTGCGGTGCCACTCCACGGCATCGGCACCCGCTCGCCGTCACGGCCCCGAGTCCTGTGCCCGCTGCGCTCCCAGGTCGGGTCCTGCAGCACTGCGTCGGGCAGATCGACGTTCGGCAGGCCGAGTTCGTCGCCGTTGTAGACGTACACCGCGCCGGGTAAGGACAGCTGCAGCAGCGCCGCGGCCCGCCCACGGGCATGGCCGGTCGGACCGCCGCCGTAGCGGGTCACATGGCGCACCACGTCGTGGTTTGACAGCACCCACGTGCAGGGCGCCCCGACGTCGGCCATCGCAGACATGGAGCTGTTGATCGCGCTGCGTAGCGTCTCTTCGCCCCATGCCGCCTCGAGCAGGGTGAAGTTGAATGTGAGGTTCAGCTCTCCGGGGCGCGCGTAGCGGGCCAGGCGCGCATCGTCTGCCACCCACACCTCGCCGACCGCCATGCGATGACCCGGGTAGGAGTCGAGGACCCGCCGGAAACCGCGGAGATAGTCGTGAACGGCGTCGCGGTCCCATCGAATGTCGTTCGGCGACGGCGTCGGCGAGTCGCCGCGCGGCAGGATCTTCGCCAGGTCCACATCAGGTAGCCCCGCCGGTTTCGCCATGCCGTGGGCGACGTCGATGCGGAAGCCGTCCACTCCGCGGTCAAGCCAGAAACGCAGGATGCGGTCGAACTCGGCCACTACCTCCGGGTTCTCCCAGTTCAGGTCGGGCTGCTCCTTGGCGAACAGGTGCAGGTACCACTGCCCGTCCGGAACCCGCTCCCACGCAGGGCCGCCGAACACCGACGGCCAGTTGTTCGGCGGCAGTTCGCCATGTGCACCACGCCCGTCCCGGAAGATGAACCGGGAGCGTTCCGGGCTTCCGGGCCGTGCAGCGAGGGCCGCCCGGAACCAGGGGTGCTGGTCGGAGAAGTGATTCGGGACCACGTCGACGGTCACCCGTACCCGCCGCTCCTGAGCTGCGGCCATCAACGCGTCGAAGTCGGCGAGCGTGCCGAACCTCGGGTCGACGTCGCACGGGTCAGCGACGTCGTAGCCGCCGTCGGCCATCGGGGAGCGGTAGAACGGCGAAAGCCACAGCGCATCAACCCCCAACTCGACGAGGTAGTCGAGCCGCTCGCGTACACCGATCAGGTCGCCGGTGCCGTCGCCGTTGCCGTCGGCGAAACTGCGCGGATAGATCTGGTAGAAGATGGCGTTGCGCCACCACGCCCGCTCGGAAGTCACCCGACCGATTGTGCCCGGTCGCCTCAAACGGGATGTCAACCCGGGGTATTGCGAAGCGACTCGGCCGCCCGGACGAAGTAGTCCCAGAGCATCACGTCGTACTCGGGCGGCAAGTCCAACGTGTCGAGTGCGGCGCGCATGTGCCGCAGCCAGGCATCTCGGGCCGCGACGTTGACGGCGAACGGTGCGTGGCGCATGCGCAGCCGGGGATGGCCGCGGGTGTCGGAGTACGTGGTCGGGCCGCCCCAGTACTGGATGAGGAACAGCCGTAGCCGTTCTGCCGCCGGGCCCAGATCGTCCTCGGGATAGATCGCCCGCAGCACCGGGTCCGCGGCTACGGCGGCGTAGAAGGCGTCGACGAGCCGGGTGAACGTCGGCTCGCCTCCGACTGCCTGGAAGACGGACGTGGGCTGTTCTTGCGCGTGCACCCGCCTATTGTCCCAGGCATGACTGACCTCGATCTCATCGTGCTGGGACTCGGACCGGGTGGTGAGGAGGTCGCCGAGCGAATGGCCGAGGCCGGCTGGTCCGTGCTCGGCGTCGACTCGCACCTCGTCGGTGGTGAATGCCCCTACTACGGATGTATCCCGTCCAAGATGATGATCCGCGCTGCCGAGCTGCTCGCCGATGCACGCTGGGTCAACGATCTCGCGGGCAGTGCCGAGGCGAGCCCGGACTACGGTAAGGTGTACCGGCGCATCCGCGACGAGGCCACCGACGACTGGAACGACACCGTGGCCGTTGAGCGATTAGAGCGCCTCGGCGGGATGTTCGCGCGCGGCGCCGCCCGCTTCGCTGGCCGCACCTCCGACGGGCGCATCACCGTCGACGTGGGTGAGGCGAGCTACACGGCCCCGCGCGTCGTCGTCGGTGTGGGCACCGCCCCGGCCATCCCGCCGATCGACGGTTTGGCGGACCTGAACCGCGGAGTCGACGGCCCCGTCTGGACGAACCGCGAGGTGCTGCAGACGAAGACGGCGCCGGCCAGCATGGTCGTGCTCGGCGGCGGACCGATCGGAATCGAGATCGGCCAGGCGCTGGGCCGGTTCGGCACCAGGGTCAGCATTGTCGAAACGGGGGACCGGATTCTCAGCAAGGAGGAACCTGAGGCATCGAGCACGGTCGCCGAGGTGCTGCGCCGCGAGGGCGCCGAGGTGCGCACCGGGGCGAAAGTGGTGCGGGTCGAGGGTGCCGCCGACGGCGTGGCGCTCACCCTGGACGACGGCACCACCCTCGCCGGCGAGAAGCTCCTCGTCGCTGCGGGCAGGCGTTCCAACCTTCTCGATCTGCGGCTGGATACCCTCGGCCTCGATGGCGCCAGCCACACCCTCGATGTCGACGACGGCATGCACGTCGTGCACAACGGCGCACCGATGGACGGGCTCTACTGCATCGGTGATTCGACCGGCCGCGGCGCGTTCACCCACGTCGCGGTGTGGCAGGCACGCGTACTCATCGACCGGCTGCTGGAACGCCACAAGCCGTTCGGTGGCTACCGCGGGCTGGCGTGGGTGACGTACAGCGATCCAGAGGTGGGACGGGTTGGCATGACCGAGGCGCAGGCCCTCGAGGCAGGCATCACCGTACGCACCGGTACGGCGCGGATCGCCTCGTCGACACGTGGGTGGATCTACGGGACGGACAACGACGGGCTGGTCAAGCTCGTGGAGGATGCCGACCGCGGCGTCCTCGTCGGGGCCACCGTGGTGAGCCCACACGGCGGCGAGATCATCGCGCTGCTGACCCTCGCCGTCCACGCCGAGGTGCCGACCTCGACGCTCGCCACGATGCACTACGTCTACCCGACGTTGCATCGCACCGTGCTCGACGCGGTCGACGACCTGGCGTCCTGACCGGGTCGGTACTCAGGCCGGCTCCTGGGGCTCGCCCGCGGGGATCTCGAGTCGGTCGAGCCGTTCGCGGATGCGCCGGCGTAGTTCGCGGGCGGTGCGCCACTGCTCGAGTGGGCGCACTCGCACGCTGAGGCGGATCACCGTCTCCTCGCGAGTCAGCTGCTCGACGCCTTGCACCTCCGGGTCGCCGAGGAAGACGTCCGCCCAGGCCTCGTCGTCATGCAGCCGGCGGGCCACGTCGAGCATGGCCGCCGAGGCCATCTCGACATCCGTCGACGCAGCGATGGGCACGTCGAGAACGACCTGCGCGTAACCCTGAGTCTTGTTGCCGACACGCACGACCTCGCCGTTGCGGACGTACCAAACTGTGCCGTTGACGTCGCGCAGCTGCGTGGTGCGCAGCCCAACGGACTCCACCGTTCCGGTCGCCTTCTCGAAGTCGATCACGTCGCCGACGCCGTACTGGTCTTCGAGGATCATGAAGATCCCGGACAGGAAGTCCCTGACGATGCTCTGCGCCCCGAAGCCGAGCGCGACGCCCACGATCGACGTCCCCGCTATGAACGGAGCCAGGTTGATGCCCAGCTCGCCGATGATCAGCAGGATCGCGAAGGCCATGATCGTGAACGAGACGAAGCTCTTGAGCACCGAGGCGATCGTGGCTGCGCGTTGTGCGCGCCGTTCGGAGAGCAGGCCGGTCGACTGCAGGATCGCATTGGCGCCCGGCTTCTCCCGAAGCGGCCGCAGGATGCGCGGCAACCCACCCCGCTCCACCGGGCGGGTCAACCGGTTGATCATGCGATGCAGGATCCAGCGGAGGAACACCGCCACGACGATGATCCCAAAGATGCGCGCGGACGTTTCGATCAGCGTCGCGCCGTGCTCGTGGAGGTACTCGGGCAAGGCGAGGTGACTGGCCACGGCCCACCAGCCTGCCAGTCCGGGACAAGCCCGAAAGCATCGACCGGGGTGGGGCGTAATGTCCAGGTTTGTCGCGAGCGCGACACTCCCGAGCGTGGGATACAACGAAAGTTCGTGCGCACGGCGCCGTCGTCCGGTTGACTATCTTCGTCGGGGCTGCGCTCGAGAGGTGTGCAGATGCCGGGTGCGTTGGTGCTCAACGCGACGTACGAACCGCTGTGCGTCGTTCCGCTCCGACGTGCCGTCGTCCTCGTGCTGGCCGAGAAAGCCGTCGTCGTCGAGTCCGGCGACGGCGTGATGCGCTCGGCGCGCACCTCGATGCCCGTCCCCAGCGTGGTGCGCCTGTCGCGATACGTCCGGGTGCCCTACCGACGTGAAGTGCCGCTGACCCGCCGCGCCGTCCTCGACCGCGACCGGCACGCCTGTGTCTATTGCGGAACCCGTGCCGACACCATCGACCACATCCGGCCGCGCTCCCGCGGCGGCGAACACATATGGACGAACGTGGTGGCCGCCTGCGCCCGCTGCAACCATCGCAAGGGCGACCGCCTGCTCGCCGAACTCGGCTGGCACCTGGCTACCTCTCCCACACGGCCACCGGCAACGGTGGCTGTTGTTCTGGGATGGACAAAACGCGACCCGGCATGGCAGCGCTACCTGGCGCTGGACTGGACGAGTGCCCAGGCGGCGTCAGCCTGACAGCTCCAGGTTCCAGGTCTCCTCGACAAGGTCCGCGCCGAAGCTTCGGTGCGGCGCAGACTCCACCAACTCGAACCCGACCGTGCCGTAGATGCGCCGAGCTGCGGTAAGGATGCTCTGCGTCCACAGCGTCATGCGCCGGTAGCCCGCGTCACGCGCGAATGCCACGCAGGCATCGACGAGGCGCCGCCCCACGCCCAGCCCACGGAAGGCCGGCTCGACGAGCAGCAGCCGCAGCTTCGCCGTGTCTTCGTCGGCACGCACGCACATCACGCAGCCTGCGCGCAGCCCGGCGACGTCGGCGATCCACGCACGCTCGTATGCCGGATCTTGCGACGCGGCGAAGTCGGCGACGATGTGCGCGACAAGTGCCTCGTAGCTGGCGTCCCATCCGTACTCGGCCGCGTAGAGCTCGGCGTTGCGCGCAACGATCCAGCCGAGATCGCCGGGGCCTGGTGCGCGCAGCACCACCTCGCCGGCACGCCCATCGGGGTCGAGCAGCGTGCGCACGGTCGCTAGCGAGTGCCGCAGTTGGCCGCGCTCGCCGAGGGTGAGGGGCGCGATCAGCCGGGACACGTCGCGGTTCGCGCGGCGGTTCAGCGTCGCGAACGTGCCACGACCCAGCTTGGTCAAGCGCACCACCACGCGGCGCGCGTCAGCCTCCGACCGGGAGCGGTTGACCAGCCCGTCGCGCTCGAACCGGCTGAGGATTCTGGTGACGTAGCCCGCATCAAGGCCGAGCTCGCGGCGCAGCTCCACGACATCGCGTGCATCGTGCTGTGCCAGCTCATACAGCACCCGCGCCTCGGTGAGTGTGAGTGGCGTGTCGAGATGGCCCTCGCCGAGCGCCCCGATCACGTTCGTGTAGTAGCGGTTGAACCGGCGTACGGCGGCCACGGTTTCGTCCATGACGGCTCCATATCTTTGACTGAGGCAAAGATATGCGGCGCGGTAGCGTTCCGCTATGCCTTTGCACAACCTGAGCGCGCTCGAGGCGGCTGCTGCGGTTCGGCGCGGCGAGGTGACCCCGGTAGAGCTCGTCGAGCATGCGCTGGACCGCATCGCCCGGCTGGACAGCAGCCTGGGCGCCTTCGTCACCGTTACCGCCGACGCCGCGCTGGATCAGGCGAAGGCCGCCGAGCGTGCCGTGCTCGCGGCAGACGGCCCGGAGACTCTGCCGCCGCTCCTCGGCGTCCCCATCGCGATCAAGGACCTCAACCTCACAAAGGGCATTGCTACGCGGCTCGGGTCGACGCTGTATCGGGACTTCGTGCCCCAGGTGGACGACTACATCGTCGAGGCGCTGCGCAATGCCGGGGCGATCAGCGTGGGCAAGACGGCAACTCCCGAGTTCGGGCTGGCCTGCTACACCGAGACCGACATCGGCCCGCCGGCACGCAACCCGTGGGACCTGTCGCGAACAGCGGGCGGATCGAGCGGCGGATCGGCTGCTGCGGTCGCCGCCGGCCTGATCCCGCTGGCGCAGGGCAGCGACGGTGGCGGGTCGATCCGCATCCCGGCAAGCGCATGCGGACTGGTCGGGCTCAAGCCGGCACGCGGCCGGGTTTCGAAGGGGCCGCTCGATATCGACTCGTCGCGGCTTTCCGTGTACGGAGGCCTGGCCCGGACCGTACGGGACGCCGCCGCCTTCCTGGACGCCGTAGCTGGGCCGCGTCGTGGCGACCCCGATCCGCTGCCGCTGCCGCCGCATCCGTTCCTCAGTGCCTGTGAGCGTGATCCGGGGCGGCTGCGTATCGGCCGGTTCGTCCAGCCCCCGATGGACGCGGACATCGACCCGCAGGTACGCGACGCGTGGGAACGCGCCAGCCTGCTGCTTTCGAGCCTCGGCCACGACGTCGCCGACATCGACTCCCCGGTACCGCCCGCAGCCGTGCCGGCGTTCGAGACCGTGTGGTCCGTGTCCGCGCACACCGCCCCGGTCGACCCCGCTCGCGAACCCGAATTGCGCCCGCTCACCCGGTACCTGCGGGAGCGCGGACGCGCCGTGAGTGGGCCGCAGTACGCGCAGGCGGTCGGCACATTGGGGCTGCTCGCCCGGCAGGCCATGGCGGCCAGCGCAGAATTCGACGCGGTGCTCAGCCCGACGCTCGCCACGTTGCCGCCGCCCATCGGCTGGTTCACCGCCGCGGACCCGGCCACGGACTTCGAACGGCAGAAGCTATTCACCCCGTTCACTGCCGCGATAAATGCCACCGGCCAGCCGGCCATCTCGGTGCCGCTGTACCAGAGCGTCGAGGGCCTGCCGATCGGAATGATGCTCGTCGGCAGGCGCGCCGACGAGGCAACGTTGCTCAGCCTCGCCGCCCAGCTCGAGGCAGCTGCGCCGTGGCGGGATCGGCATGCGCCGACATGGGCCGCCTGAGTGCGAGGGACATGCCCGCATTCGCTACCGTGTCGACGTGAGTGTTGCGCAGACGGCGCTGGTATTTGCCGGCATCCCGCTTGCGGTCGTTACCGTGTTCGCGTTGCTGATCTGGGGACCCAGCCAGCTGCGCCAGCCCAACCGTTACCGACCGGGCAAGCCCTGGACGTACCCACCCGTCTGGTACATCCCGCGACCACTCCCCGAGAACGCCACGACGCAGCATCGCGCCGTCGGCGCGCCTAGTCGTCCCGCGATCGAGTCCGGCGACCACGCTCCGACCCCTAACGCCGTCGGAGGTGCCAGCGGTGAGTGGTGACGCCAGGCCGCCCGGTGAGATGGTCGCGCACGGCCCGACGGCGGGTCACAACGACATGAGCCCGTTCAGCACGCGGCAGCTGGCGCGTATCGACGAAGCGCTGACGCTGTCCAGCCGTGAGACCGGTCTGACGTTCTCGGTCTACGTCGGCGAGCTCGCCGAGCCGTCGCGTGCCACCGCCGAGGGACTGTTCGGCAAGCTCGCTACCGACGTCGATGGTGCCGTGCTCGTCGCCGTGTCACCCGGGCAGCGCAAGCTGCACATCGTCACCGGCGAGACGTCCGCGCCGCGGCTGCCGAACCGCGCGTGCGCTCTCGCTGCGCTCGGCATGCGCGCTTCCTTCTCTTCCGGCGACCTGGCTGGTGGCATCGTGACCGGGCTGCGCATGCTCGCCGACGCCGCGGGCCGGCCCTAAACATTCCGCCGGGGTGTCGCTCCGGCACCGCCCCCGAGGGGCGGATGCCTCGCGCCACTCCGCGCCCTTCGGCGCGGGCCGCGTCGCGGCGGCGGGCTCTTCGCGCGAGCGCTCATCGCGCCGGGGGTTAAGAAGCTTGATCAGCGGCGCGCGCTCGCAGTGCGCGGACGATGTCGGCCCGCCCCTCGCTCACCAGCCGGCGCAGCCCAGGTGCTAGCTCGGAGTGGGCGAGGAATTCGTCGGCGGTATCGAGGGTGCGCTGCGTGATTGTCGACGTCCAGGTCGGGAACAGCCCGATCACGACGGTCTGGGCGGTCTCGCTCGTGCGCCGCTGCCACACATCGGGCACGGTCTCGAAGTAGCGCGGCATGTACGGTGCGACCAGATCGCCCTGCGCCGGGTGAGAGAAGCCCCGGATCACGGCCTCCTGCATCGCATTGGGAACAGTGTCGTCGTCGGTGGCCAGCCGCCACGCCTCCGCCTTTGCTTCGGCGAGCGGGCGCAACGCACGGGCCGTCGCGGCGTGCCGGTGCCCGGCGGCCGAGGGGTCGCGCGCTAACTCCGCAGCAATGTCCTCGTCGCCGGCCAGCCCGAACGCGCACAACGCGTGCAGGATGGCCCAGCGCAGCTCGGCATCGAGCGACAGCCCCGGCACAGCATGGCTGCCGTCGAACAGCCCTTGGATGACGTCGAGATGGTCAGCGTCGCGGGCCGCGGCGAGGAAGGCGTGCACCCAGGCGAGTTGGTAGTCGGAGCCGGGCTCTGCGGCGTGCAGCGCAGCTAGTGACTTCTCGGCCAGCGCGCGGTACCCGGCCGGCGCCCGGGACGGGTCGGCGTAGATCTCCAGGGCGCGCAGGGCCTGGCGGTTCCGCGATTGGAGCAGGCCGATGTTCGACTCCACGTCGGCGCCGGCGAGCACCAACGCCAGGTAGTCGCGGGTGGCGAGCTCGCCGTCGCGGGTCATGTCCCAGGCGGCCGACCAGCACAACGCCCTGGGCAGCGACTCGGGCAGGCGCGCGATGCCACCCTCGCGCAGTGTGTGCAGGCTCCGCTCGTCAAGGCGCAGCTTGCAATAGGTCAGGTCGTCGTCGTTGGCCAGCAGCAGCGGGGGAGCACTCACCCCGACCAGGTCGGGCACCGGCGTGCGCTCGCCGACCACGTCCAATTCGATGCGTCGCGTGCGGACAAGGTTCGCATCGGCGTCATCGTCGTACAGCCCTACTGCCAATCGGTGCGGGCGCAGCACATTCGAGGCAGCCACGTCCGTCGGCGCGGTCTGGACGAGCTCGAACCGCGTGTACCGCCCGTCCCCGTCCAGCTCGTACTCGGCACGGATCGTGCTCAGGCCCGCCGTCTCCAGCCACAGTTTCGACCACGCGCCGAGATCGCGTCCGGACGCGGCAGCGAGCGCATCGAGTAGGTCAGCGAGCGTGGTGTTGCCGTATGCATGCTCGGTGAAGTACTCGTGCAGGCCGGCCAGGAAGTGGTCGCGCCCGACGTACGCGGCGAGCTGCTTGAGCACGCTCGCGCCCTTCGCGTAGGTGATGCCGTCGTAGTTGATCTCGGCGGTCTGCACGTCGGGCGCGTCGGTGGCGATCGGGTGGGTCGTCGGCTGCTGATCCTGCCGGTATGCCCAGGTCTTCTCGACATTGGCGAACGTCGTCCACGCGTCGGTGAACCGCGTCGCCTCCGCCTGACACAGTGCCGCAACGTAGGTCGCGAACGATTCGTTCAGCCACAGGTCGTCCCACCACCGCATGGTGACCAGGTCGCCGAACCACATGTGCGCCATCTCGTGGAGGATCACCTCGCCGCGGCGCTCCCGCCGCGCGTCGGTGACCTTTCCCCGGAACAGATAGTCCTCTCGGATGGTCACACAGCCTGCGTTCTCCATTGCGCCGGCGTTGAACTCCGGGACGAAGAGCTGGTCGTACTTATCCAGGAAATACCGCACCCCGAAGTTCGCGTAGTACCAGTCGAAGCCCTGCTTCGTGATCGTGAAGATCTCGTCCGGATCGAGGTGTTCGGCGAGGCTCTTGCGGCAGTAGACGCCGAGGTCGATGCCGTCGTGGTGATCGCGTGCGACGTGGTACGGGCCGGCGACGAGCGCGCTGATGTAGGCGCTGAGCGGCGGCGTCGGCACGAAGTGCACAGTCTTGCTGCCGTTCTCGTGTGACTCGGTGCGCGCGGGCTTGCTGTTGGACACGACCTCCCAGGCATCGGGCACGGTCGCGTGAAACGTGAAGCTGGCTTTCAGGTCCGGCTGGTCGAAGCACGCGTACACCCGCTTGGCGTCGGCGGTCTCGAACTGGCTGTACAGATATGTTTCGCCGTCGATCGGGTCGACGAATCGGTGCATGCCCTCGCCGGTGTTCGTGTACGCCATGTCGGAGTCGACGACCACGGTGTTGTCGGCGGCGAGCCCAGCCAGTACGACCCCCCGGTCGGGCTCGTAGCCGGACACGTCGACGGGCTGCCCGTTCAACGTCACCGTGTTGATGGCGTCGGCGACGACGTCGAGGAACGTCGAACCACCCGGCCGGCTGGCAACGAAGCGGAGCGTGGTGACCGAGCGGAACGTCTTCTCCGTGGGTGATCCGGTGGCATCGGTGAAGTCGAGGGAGATGTCGTAGGAGTCGACGTGCAGTAGGGCAGCGCGGACGCCGGCGTCCTCGCGGGTGAGATTGGGGACGGTCACGGGACTCCCGGGGTCGAGATCAACAAGCTTCGCGCGACGGATGGTACTGATCGGCACGGCAATACGCTGGCGGGTATGAAGCCGAACGACGTAGTGCCCGACTTCGAGTTGCCTGACCAGGACGGTACCCCTCAAACTCTGACCGGGCTGCTCGCCGCCGGACCGGTGGTGCTGTTCTTCTACCCGATGGCCATGACCACCGGCTGCACGAAGGAGAGCTGCCACTTCCGCGATCTCGCCGCCGAGTTCACTGAGGCAGGAGCGCAGCGTGTCGGCATCAGCGCCGATCCGGTCGGCAAGCAGAAGCAGTTCGCCGACATGCACGGGTTCGACTACCCGCTGCTGTCCGATGTGGATGGTTCCGTGGCGCGAGTGTTCGGGGTGAAGCGCCGCTTCGGACCCGTCCCGGTGAAGCGCACTACGTTCGTGATCGACACCGACCGCCGAGTACTCGGCGTGATCGCCAGCGAACTCAACATGGACAAGCACGCTGACGAGGCGCTCGCGCTGTTGCGTTCGCGGTAACCGCGGCAAGGGTGCTCGCGTATTCAACTATCGCGCTACGCTCATCGTGTGAGCGATTCCGACCGTAGTGCCGTCGATTTCTGGTTCGACCCGGCCTGCCCGTTCGCGTGGGTGACGTCTCGGTGGATTCTCGAAGTCGAGCAGCAGCGCCCCATCGACCTCAGCTTCCATGTGATGTCCCTGTCCGTGCTGAACGAGGGGCGCGACCTGCCGGAAAAGTACCGGGCCGTGATGGACCGGTCCTGGGGCCCGGTGCGCGTGGCCATCGCCGCGGAGCAGGCCGCGGGCACGGGCGTGCTGCGTGATCTCTACACGGCGTTCGGCACGAGGCGACATGTCGAGGGCCGCGAGCTCGATCGCGCGGCGATCGTCGAGGCGCTGGCCGAGGTGGGCCTGCCCGAGTCGCTCGCCGACGCCGCCGATTCCACCGACTTCGACGAGGCGCTGCGCAAGTCGCACCACACCGGCATGGACCCGGTCGGCTACGAGGTCGGCACGCCCGTCATTCACGTCGACGGCGTGGCGTTCTTCGGACCGGTGCTGACTCGCATCCCGCGCGGCGACGATGCCGTGCGCATCTGGGACGGCGCCCGGATGCTCGCCGGGTATCCGTACTTCTTCGAGCTCAAGCGCACCCGCACCGAACGTCCGCGCTTCGACTGACCTGCCGGGAGCGCACTGCGCCCAGGACGCCCAGCCTGCGATGATGCCCGTATGCGTGTCTATTTGGGCAGCGACCATGCGGGCTTCGAGCTCAAGTCGTCCCTGATCGAGCACCTGAAGGGCATCGGCCACGATCCGGTCGACTGCGGCGCCCTGACCTACGTCGCCGGCGACGACTACCCGCCGCCGTGTATCGCGGCAGCCACCCGCACAGTCGCGGACCCGGACAGTTTGGGCGTGGTCATCGGTGGCTCAGGAAACGGCGAGCAGATCGCCGCGAACAAGGTCGCCGGCGTGCGGGCCGCGCTGGTGTGGAGCGACGAGACCGCCCGGCTGGCCCGGGAGCACAACAACGCCAACGTCATCGCGATCGGGGCACGCAACCACCCGGTCGACGACGCGCAGCGGTTCGTCGAGATCTTCCTCTCGACTCCGTTCTCGCAGGAGCCGCGCCATATCCGGCGCATTGACGAGATCAGCGAGTACGAGCGGACCGGTCACATCTAGGCAGCTGCCGGTCGGCGCGACCTAGGTCTTGGGTGGCTTCCAGTGCCGGCGCACCAGCGCTACCTCCTGTTCGGCCTCCGCAAGATCGGCTTCGGTCGGGCGGTTGACGTCGCGGGCGCGCATCGCCCGGGTTGGCCCCACCTGCGACGGTCCGCTGCCGACCAGATCGCGCAAGCCGCGCTCGCTCGGCTCGGTGCGCCGCCGCTTGGCCGGCGCCGGTTCGATCTCCGGCTCGTCCGCGGGCGCGATCGTCTCGGCGCTCACCTCGTCTGTCCGCGTGATGCCTGCTCCGGGGCGCCACACGGCTCGGCGCCGCCGCCGGCGCTGGGGACGTTCAGCCGTCACAGCCGACCATTCTGCTCCGCAGCAAACGCACAGCCCACCCACGTAGGGTTATGCCGCGATGGAGGAGAACCGGGCCCGGCGGGTCGTCGATGCGCTGCGCGAACGCGGCATCGACGCGCGCACCGCCAAGGAGGGCGTGTATCAGTTCGGCGTACGCATCGCGCTGCCCGACGGCCGCGAGGCCGTCTGGGACAGTGACGGCACTGCGGGCCTCGAGGCGCAGGTGATGCGCGACGGGATGCTGGTCGGTTTCGTGCCGTCCATCGACGGCTCGGAGTCCTTTGACGAGCAGCAGGTCGTGGATGCCATCGCGCGCACCGACTACGACGAGCCGGTCGCCGTGCAGCGCCGCACCGCGCCGCCTCCGGCAGCGCCCCTCCCGCGCGCCGGCGGCGTGTTCCGCCGCTTCCTCGACGGCTTTCGATACAGATAGCGTCCCGGGGCCGCGGCCCGCGCGATCGTCGCGCGTGGCGACCCTGGACGTCCTCTCCGATAGCTCCCATACTCCGACCGTGCGGAGGGGCTATGTCGCGTTGTTGCTTGGCGGCATCGTGCTGCCGCTGGCCGCTTGCACGTCCGGGACGCCATGCGACTCGCGTAAGTGTGGTGGGCCCAGGACGTCGCCGCCGTTCGCCGTCCACATAGCCATCGACGGTAAGCGCCTGCCTCTGTCGAGCCATCGAACCCCGATCAAGATCGGCCGGCCGGTGCGGATCGAGGTGTATGTCGACCGCCCGAGCGGCGTCGACGTCAAGAACGTCTACCTCTTCGTGAACAGCGAGCAGTGGACCTTCGCTGCAAGGCCGTCGGGCCGGGTCAAGGTCCTCGCGCATCACGTGGACTCGGTCCCGCAGCGCCAGCCCGTTACCGCCAGCTGGACACCTGAGCCGTTGCTCAACACGAAGCAGCTGGACGTTAGCGTCACCTTCGAGATGGCAGGCGCCGGTATCGGCCCGACCGCTGGCCACCTGCAGCTCGTGCCCTGACGTCGACCTATGAAACGGCCGTAATTCGGAGCCGATCGCGGATGTCATACCGGCGGTACATACTGCCGCCCATGAGCGACGATCTTCCCGCCCGCGACGGCCACATTCTGCGATACGCGACTGTCACGGCCGCAGGGGATGGGAGCTCACGCTTCGATGATCTGACTGTGCGTCTCGCGCAGACCGCCGTCGCGGCAGCGACGAGTTCGACAGCCGGCCCCACCCGGCGCCTCGGCGACAGTGGGTGGTGATGCTGCGGGGCGGCATCGAGGTCGAGACCAGTGACGGCGAGCGGCGGCAGTTCAGGCCGGGCGACCTGTTGCTGGCGGCGGACACGAACGGGCAAGGGCACATCACACGCGCGGTGGGCACCGGACCGCACGAGGCACTCTTCGTGCCTCTGCCGGAGGTGTGAGTTCGGCCGAAGCGGGCTGTCTCCGGCGCTGCGCGATGGCCGGTCAGCCGTGGATGCGTTGGGCCGCTTGCGCGACTTGGTCGAAGATCGCGCGGTCGAGGGCCGCCCCTTCGCGGCGCACGTCGCCGGCCGGCAGTCGCAGCACCCGGTCCAGGCGCACCTCGCTGGGCCGTCGCCGCCGATCCCAGGGGCCGGTGCCGATGTCCATCCAGTACCGCCCCCACCGGGCCTCGTCGGCGGCGTCGCGGTGGTGGTTCTTGCTGGTGAGGGTGAGGGCGAGCACGTCGTCCGCGTCTCGGGACACGATCAGGACGGGGCGATCCTTGCCCCGCCCGTCGTTCTCGTCGAAGGGCACCCACGCCCACACGATCTCGCCCGGATCGGGCTTGCCGTCCCGGCGCGGGCGGTAGTCGAAGCGGATCGGGCCCGTCGCCACGCGCGCCGGTCTGCGCGCTGCGGGCTTGCGCGCTGGGCCCGGGCGTGACCCGCTGATCGTGCGCCACAGCCGAGACAGCGCTCCAGAGACGGAAGCCATGCAGGCACCATAGAGCCTGCCGACGAGCTGCCCGATAGGCGACTGCTGGCGTGGAGCGGGCGACGGGAATCGAACCCGCACTATCAGCTTGGAAGGCTGAAGTTCTGCCATTGAACTACGCCCGCAGTGTCCGTCGTGAGGGTACCGTGCGGCCGACTCGCGTCGGCCGACCGTGCGCCGCCCGGCCGCCCGTACACTAGGGCCGTCAGCGCCCGGGGTGTGGCGCAGCTTGGTAGCGCACTCGCTTTGGGAGCGAGGGGCCGTGGGTTCGAATCCCGCCACCCCGACCGATCACGAAGCGACGGCCTGTCAGGGATTTTCGGGCTGCGACGCGAGTTGTGCCCGTGCCCGCACTTGCGCGCTGGCGGAGGCACCTGCCAGTTCGAGAGCGGTGGCTAGCGCTCCGGCAACTGGCGGCGCGTCGAGTACTCGCAGCCTGGCGTGTGCTGTGACGTCGGCGATCCGCTCATGGATCCGGGCCAGCAACACGCGGTTGCCCGACTGGAGCACGCGTCCACCCAGCACGATGTCGGTGTCAGCGTCAAGCAGCTCCAGCCTGCGAAGTACCGCCACGGCGAAGTCCGCGGCATTGTCGGCTAGTCGCACCACGATTTCGCGCGCGGCAGCGTCGCCGCTGTCAGCGGCGCGCAAGACGGCGGGGGCGAGGTCGCGCAGCGCCCGCCGCAGGATTTGGCCGCGGCTGACCGCCACGGCAACGTCCTCAGGCGAGACGCGGAATGTCTCCTCGACGATACTGCGCAGTACGGTTTGTGGCCCGCGCCCGTCGCCGGCGCGCACTGCGGCGCCCAGCCCGGCCGCGCCCACGGAGTAGCTGCCACCCCACTCGCCGGTGATGTCGCCGAGCGCAAGGAAGCGTGCCTCGCGACCGTCGGGATGGACGCCGACCGCGTTCAGACCTGCGCCCGCCGTGATTGCGACACCCCAGCCGCGGGTCGTTCCGGCGCGGAGGATGGCGAGCACGTCGTTGCGAACGAGCACCCGATCGGCGACGCCCAGGCGACGTAACGCATCCGTGGCAGCGGTCTCATCCTCGGGCAGGTCCACGTTGGCCAGGTAGAACGCGCCGGCCGCGATGGACGTGGCGCCCGCCTCCGCTGCGGCGGAGCGTGCCGCGGCCGCGAGCGCCGCCGCCATGGCCGGAATGCCGCCGGTGTTCGGGCGGGTACCGGGCGCACGGACCCGGGCCAGCACCTCCCCGTCGATGTTGGCCAGCACGAGGTCGGTCTTGGAGTTGCCGCCGTCTGCGGCCAGGACCCACGTCACGCGTTGTCCGGGCCGTGGATGGCGGCGATGATGATCTCCCAGGCCCGGTCGATGCCGGCCGCGAGACAGCCGTCAACCACGGCGTTGTCACCGAGAGCGCTCACTCGCAATTCGGGCTGGATCGGGGTGAGCGTCCGGAGTTCATGGCGTACCGCATCGAGCAGGCCGGTGGCCTGTCCGATGCCGCCGCCGAGCACCACAAGCTCCGGATCGACAACTGCGGCGACGGCCGACACCGCCTTCGCGATCAGCACTGCCTCGTGGGCGACCACCTGGCTGGCACGCTCGTCCCCGCCGGCGGCCGCCGCGAAAACGTTGCGCGCCGAGACCGGCCGTCGCATGCCGGCCTGACGAGCGGCGCGCAGGATGCCGGCTGCGGAAGCGCCGGCCTCGAAGTGGCCGAGACGTCGTGCGTCCCGAGTGCGGGGCGGCTCGTCGCCGAACGGAAGGTAGCCGATCTCGCCCGCGGCGCCGCGCGCGCCTCGGTGCAGCCGACCGCCCAGCACGAGTCCCATCCCGATGCCCGCGCCGACCGAGAGGAACGCGAAGCTCTCGACACCCCGGCCGTGCCCGTGTGCCTGTTCGGCCAGCGCGGCGGCATCGATGTCGTTCTCGACCATCAGCGTCGCGCCGAACGCATCGCGCAACTGGCTGAGCACCGTCGGCTGCTCCCACCCGGGCAACGCCGGCGCGAGGATCAGGGCGTTGCGGCGCGGGTCGAAGACGCCCGGGCTGCCGAGCACGGTCTGGGTGATGTCCGAGCGCTTGACGTCGGCTTCTGCGTAGAGCTTCTCGGCCAGCCGAACCAGCTCGGCAACGCGCTGCGGGCCGGTCGCGCTCTGGACGGGGAGCGTTGCGCTCCCACGAATCGTGCCGGCGAGATCGCAAACCGCACCGCGCAGAAACTGGCTGCCCACATCCAGGGCGAGGACATTACCGACGGACGGACGCACCTCGTACAGCACGGCAGCCGGGCCGGGCACGCCGGTGCGAGTGCCGGCCGGGCGTACCAGTCCGGCACGTTCCAGGTTGGTCAGTGCCAGGGACACGGTGGGCTTCGACAGTCCGGACATCCTGGCCACGTCGGCGCGCGAAAGCGTGCCGGCGCGCCGGATGAGGCCGAGCACGAGTTGCTCATTCATCGCGCGGATCAACTGCGGGCCTGCCGGCATTCCGGGTCCGGTCACGGATGTGTCTCCTTCATTGCGGCGCGGTGATCGATAGTCTACTTTCCTAACTACCACCGGGCCACTCAACAGAGGAGTGCGCATGCCACAACCGGTCGTGCTCGGCATCGACTTCGGCGGTAGCAAGATCGCCGCCGCGGTCGCCGGCGAGGACGGTGCCCGGCTAGGCATGTCCACGATTCGTACCAAGTCTGCCGACGGCGCGCACGCGACGTTCGAGCGGGGGCTGGCGTCGGCGCGCGCACTGGTCGACCAAGTCGCGGACGGTCGGCCACTCTCCATAGTCAGCGCATGCACGATCGGTATCCCGTCGCAGGACGGGGTCGCGCTGGCGCCGACGATCGACGGCTGGGGTGAGATCGCCTTCGGCCGGCAGCTCGCAGAGGCATTTCCTGAGGCGAAGATCAAGTTGGCCACCGATGTCAAGGCGGCGGCGTACGCCGAGGCGCACAGCGGCGCCCTGGCGGGCTGCGACCCCGGCATCTATGTCAACCTCGGCACCGGCCTGGCGGTGGCCGTCGTGGCAGGCGGGGTGGTGCTCAACGGGGCGCACGGCGCGGCCGGGGAAATCGGCTACAACGTGCGCACCGTCGCCGACGTGGGCTGCGACTCGGGCACCCGTGCCCCCCTGGAAGAGATCGTCAGCGGCCAGGCACTGCACCGGGCCGCGGCGCAAATCCTGCCGGATGCGCATGGCGCGGCCGACGTGTTCGCCGCCGCCGACCGACCGGGCGTGGCGCGACTGATCGCCGACTTCATCGCCGAGCTCTCGTTCCACCTGGTCAACCTCACCGTCGCGATCGATCCGGCACGCATCGCAGTGGGCGGCGGGATGGTGCGCTCGTGGCAGCGGTTGCACGGCGGGCTGCGTCGCGCGCTGGACGCGGCGGTGCCGTTTCCACCAGAGCTGGTCGTCGCCGATTTTCCATACGATGCCCCGCTGCGCGGGGTGCTTGCGCTGGCCACGGCGAGCGCGCATGAGATCCGATAACGGAAGGGACGTCGACATGAGAGCAGCCAAAGCGGTCGCGGCCGTGCTGGCGACGGGCCTGCTCGTGGCCGCGTGTAGTAGCACAAAGCACCGCACCCAGAACACCGGGCAGCCAAGCACGCCCAGCACGCAAGGGAGTAGTAGCAGCAGTAGCGGCGCCGCCTCGTACAAGAAGGGCGGCGGGCTGACGATCGTGAACGTGCAGGGCCAAACGTGGAGCTGCCAGTTCAACCCGTTCAACCCGGCCAACAATCAGGAGTCGCTCGGCTTCGTCTACGAGCCGCTGGTGTACGTGAACCTCTTGCAGAACCAGGCCGAGACCCCGATGCTGGCGACCAAATACACCTGGGGGCCGGACAAGAAGTCGATCACGTTCACCATCCGGGATGGCGTGAAGTGGAACGACGGGCAACCGTTCAGCGCGCAGGACGTGGCGTTCACGTTCAACCTGATGAAGCGGGTGTCGGCCACCGACCTGTACTCGCTGTGGACCGGCGCCGGGCTGCAAAGCGTCACCGCGACCGGCAACCAAGTGACCATGCAGTTCGACAAGCCCGCAGAGCCGTATTTCTGGTACTTCGCGGACCTGGTCGGCATCGTGCCCCAGCACATCTGGTCGACAGGCAACGCAGCGGTGCATCCCGAGACGTTTGCGGACCCGCATCCAGTGGGCACCGGTCCGTACACAGTGAGCCCGTGCAGTCCGAACAACATTCAGTACGTGGCGAACCCGTACTTCTGGCAAACCGGCAAGCCGTACGTCCAGAAGGTCCAGTACCCGGGCTATCTCGACAACGGGCCGGCGAACCTCGACCTGGCAAATGGCAAGGGTGAGTGGGGCAGCCAGTTCATCCCGAACATCAAGGGGTTCTACCTGAACAAGTCACCGGACAACCACACGTGGTCGCCACCGGTCCTCAACGTCACGATCTTCCCGAACCTCGACCCGTCGCATGCCGCGACAAGCAAGTTGGGAGTGCGGCAGGCGATCTCCCTCGCGCTCGACCGCAATCAGGTGTCGCAGATCGGCGAGGACGGGCAGGAGCCGGCGGCCAATCAGAGCGGCATCGTCATGCCGACGTTTGCGAAGTACTACGACGCAAACGCAGTTGCCGCCGCGGGATACGACAAGCAGAACATCGACAAGGCGAAGTCGGCTCTTGCCAGCGCCGGCTACTCGACGTCCAACCCGCTGAAGTTGACGATCATCTCGATCACGGGATTCACTGACTGGGATGCCTCGCTGGCCGTCGTCAAGCAGCAATTGAAGAAGGTCGGCATCGACCTGACCGTGCAAGACCTGGCCCAGCAGACGTTCTTGTCCCGGCTGTACAACGGCGACTTCGATCTCGCCTACTACAACCAGCCATCCGGCGGCCCGACGCCGTACTACGAGTTGCGAAACGACCTGTACTCAAAGAACACCGCGCCAATCGGCAAGGCGGCAAGCACCAACTACGAGCGGTACCGCAATCCGGCAGTGGACGCGCTGTTCGATCAGTATCCGACCGCCGATGACGCGGGTCAGGTCTCGATCGTGAAGCAAATCGGCGCCGCGATGATCAAGGACGTGCCGGTAATCCCGGTGACGGAGGCGGTCGACTGGTTCCAGTACAACACCAAGGACATCGCCGGCTGGCCTACCGAGCAGGACCAGTACGCGCAGCCGGCGGCGTTCAACGTGCCTGATGTCGAGCAGGTGCTCCTGCACCTCTACTCGTTGTCGGCACAGTAGGAGGAAGCTCTAGTCCATGAGGTACGTGTTGCGCCGCCTGGGGTTCTTTGCCCTGACGCTCTGGGCGGCGCTCACGCTCAACTTCTTCCTGCCCCGGTTCATGCCGGGGAATCCGTTGCAGGCATTGCGGGCGCGCACGCACGGCAAGGTCTCGCCCGAGGCACTGCAGCAGATGCTCACGTCGTACGGCTTCAAACCGCACCAGAACGTGGTGAGTCAGTATTT
>JBPYES010000002.1:0-5842 GCA_051984825.1 Jatrophihabitantaceae bacterium | reverse complement strand
GGGCCGAGCCTCCGAGTACCACTCGGCGCCCGCGTGACGGACGAGCGCGCGTTCGTATTCGGCCTCGGCGGCACTGGCTGCAGCTGTGCCTGTGTCCGGGCCGATGCCGAACGCGGCGACGGCGATGCAGCCGATCACCCGTTCGGGAAACAGCGCTGCGTAGGTCAGCGCGGTCGTCGCGCCGAAGGAGTGGCCTAGGAGCATGACGTCACCTAGACCGAGCGCCTGCCGCACTTCGTCGTAGAACGCGGCGTGGCCCTCAGGCGAATATGCGCTGGCCTCGCGTGGTGGTGTGGATCGACCCGATCCGTGCGGGTCGATCAGGTAGCTCTCGAGGGTGTCGGCAAAGAGTTCGGCCTGGTCGCGCATGTACGCGGCGCCCAGGCCGGGACCCCCCGGGAGCATCAGCGTCGGCCGCCCGGTGCCGATCACCTCGTAGCTGGCCTGCCGGCCGTCCGCCAGCCCGATGAGCTGCTCCGCAGCGCCCCCCGCCTCGACATGCGATCAGAGCATGCCCCGGGCCACCCGGGGAGGTCCATCCCCGAGTCGGCGGCGGCACGAGTGCGCGCTACTCGTTCTCGCCGATCCAGTCGAGTAGGAGTTCGAGGAACTGCTGGGGCCGTTCCATGGACGGCAGGTGGGCTACGTCGGGCCAGTCGACGCGGCGGACATGGGGCGCGGCCGCCCCGATCCGCTGCGCGGCGTCGTGCGTGGTATCCAGATCGTGCCCGCCGACGAGGACGAGGACGGGCTGGGCGAGGTCTGCCAGCCGCTCGAGAGCCGGCGGCTCCAACTCCACCTCGTCGACATCACCCCACGAGGCGGCGATCTCGAAGGCGGTGCGCTGCATGCGCCGGACCGCGGCCACGACGGCAGGGTCGACGTCAGACTCGGCGCGGCCGGCGCCGATGACCCACGTGGCCACGTTGGCGTCCACTGCCGCGTCGATGTCATTGCGTGCCAGGGCTGCTCGCTCAGCGTCGAAGAAGCGTTGCAGGTCAGGGGTCAACTCGGCGAGCAGGCTGCCGCCCGGGGGGCTCAACAGCACGGACTGGACCAGGTCCGGTCGGGTCAACGCCACCTCGGCAGCGACGCCAGCTCCAAAGGAGGACCCGACGATATGGCAGCGCCCGACGCCGAGATGCTCGAGCGTGTCGACGACGTCGGCTGGATAGTCCACCGCCCCGTTCGCCGGCCTGCTCGTCGACGCACCAAAGCCGCGCAGGTCGAGCCGGATGATGTCCCGGGCGGCAGATACGCCGGCCCACTGCGCATCCCACATGTGGCGGTCTGCGATGCCGGCGTGAAGGAGTAGGACCGGAAGCCCGACCGACGGTCCGTTCCTGTCGTAGGCGATGCCGCCGAGCGTCTGTTGACTCATCGATCTCCTGCGATTGGGTATGTGACCGCCACGAGTGAACCGGCGTCATCAAGCCGGCGCAACCGTCTTTCCGGCCGGCGAACGCTTCTGGCTCAGCCCTGCCGGGCGGTCCAGCGCGGATGCTTCTTGTTGATCACGAATACGCGTCCGCGACGGCGCACCACGATCGCACCGTCCTTGGCGGCCAGCGATCGCAACGAGTTCCGCTTCTTCATGGGAATCCTTTCGGGTTGGTTCGGATACGGGAGTCCGCGGTCAGCGCGCTTCGCGAAACTCGACGTGCCGGCGCACGGCCGGGTCGTACTTGCGCAGCACGAGCCGGTCCGGGTCGTTACGCCGGCTCTTGGTCGTCACATACGCGTAGCCGGTGCGCGCGCTGCTCACCAGCCGGACGACGGCTCGGGCATCCCTGGAACGGGCCATAGTGGTTCTCCCTCGGCTCTAGTGAGGAATGGTTACCACTGTCAACTACGCGTGGGCCGTCGGTGTTCCACGGTGCGCCGTACGGGAAGGCCGTGTCCGGATCAGCCCACGGTCATGGTGATTGTTCCGGCGAACAGGCCGGGTTCGATCGACGCTGGGGCGTTGAGCGTGACCTGTCCGGCAAAGGTGACGGTGCCGAGACCCTTGGTGACTGTGGCCAGCGGATGTGGCGCATTGCCCAGGCCTTGGGTGCCGCTGTCCCCGGGTGCGACGGGCGGGTCGGCGGCGGGATTGTCGAGGACGGTGATGGTTCCGGCGAAGCCTGTGCCCGAAGTTGGGACGAGCCCGGTGAGGCCGAGATTCTCGCCGTTGATGGTGCTTCCTGGGTTGGTGCCGCCGTCGCTGAGCGGGCTGGCGAGCGCGGAGACGGTGTAGGGCAAATCGCCGGCCCGCAGGTCGGTAACGCGGATGGGCCCGATGGGCGCCGAGGTCGTGTAAAGGCTGGCGTTCGGGGTGAGGGTCAGCGTGCCGAGGTCGAGTGGGTGCGCGGCGTCGTACGGCGTGGTGATGATCAGCGTGCCGACCGGGATGGTGCCCTGCACGTTCGCCTGGTCGCTGCATCGGGCGTCGGCTTGCTGGCAGGGCTCGCTACTGGCAGGCGGCGTGCTGAAGATGATCGCGTTGGAGACGGACGGGGCGTACGGCCCGGGGTCCGGCGTGAATGCGGCGACGACGAAGTGGACGCCCGGTGGAAAGCCGTTCGGCCGGTCGAGGAGGTACTCGCCCGGACTCGTCTGCGCAGAGACGCTGGCGATCGGGATGCCGTTATCGCTGAAGGTGACTCGGCCGGTGACCGTGCCGGGATTGACTGTCGCGGCGAGGGTGCCGTGTCCGGCGCCGCCTCCGGCGCCACCTTCCATCGTGAGTGCGGTCGTGGTGGGCGTGCCCGTGTCGGCCGGATCGGTGCACGGCCCGGCACCGTCGCGGTCGCACGTTGCCGGCAGCGGGGCGATCAGGTTGAGCGTGGAGTTGCTCAACTGGGTAGGGCTGAACAGGTCGTTGGCGCAGGTCTCGATCGTGTCGGCGGACAGGTCGACGCCGGCGTCGGCGGTGTGCAGCTTCGCGAGCTGGTCGAAGCCGGCCTGGACCAGGTTCTCCGGCAGCGGGGCATACCCGAGCTGGCCGATCGCGCGTTGCCCCTGGCAAAGCGCATAGGCGACGAAGTCCGCGATCGTCTGGCGCCTGGGCGTGGTCTCCCTGCCGTCGGTGGCTGAGGTGGGGATGATCAGGTACGCATAGGCGGACAGCGGATATGTGCGCGGGTCCGGATTCGTGTAGACGTCGTGCAAGTCGGCCTGCAGGTAAGTGCGCGACGACGTGTGCTGGTCGATATGGGCGGCGGTCAGCGCGATGGCCACGTCGTACTGGTTCGGCAGCGTGTAGTAGCCGGCGGCGTTGCGCACCTTCGCAACGGGATAGTTCCGGCCCAGCGCGTAGGAGTATTCGTCGATGCCGATAGCGCCGTTGGCGTTGGCGGCAGTGATCGCGTTGATCACGTTGTCCGAGCCGCTGAGAGCGGTCAGCCCGGACAGCAGCGGGTAATACTCGCTGACGCCGTAGGTCCAGATGAACGGGAACTGGCTGGCCATGTAGGAGCTGAACTGCATGCTGGCGCCTGCGGCCTCGCTGTGCACTATCGGCACGATCTGCAGATCAGGCAGCACCCGGCCGTTGTTGTCCGCGGTGATCGCCGGATCGTTCCAGTTGGTGATCTGCCCGGTGAAGATCTTCGCCAGGGTCAGCCCGGACAGCCGCAGGTCACGGACTTGTTGGCCGTCCACCACGATCTGATACGGGAACGACATGCCCCCGGCTACGAGGGGCAGGTACGTGTACGCCCGGGACGACGAGTCAGTGCCGCCTGTTACGGGATCCGTGCCCTGGTAGGGCACATCGGTCACCGCGAAGTCAGATTCGTTCAGGGCGAAGTCGCGGCGCCCCTGAGCCGATCCGAGTGGTGTGTAGTCGACCGGTAGCCCCAGGGACGCGCCAGCCGTAGCCCAGTCGTCGACCGGGATTGCGGCCCATAACGACCCGGAACCCATGATTTGCGAATGCGCGAGCGCCGCGGCGGACGAGGCGCCGAGCGGCAGCAACCCGAGCAGCACGAGGCACGCACTCGCCCATGTCAAGAACCGCCGCCGCATCGGCCCTCCCGTCGCAGGGTGCTCCGGGCGGCAAGGTTGGCCTGGACGGTCAACGGCCTGGTGAACGCCCCCTGAACGGGGGACGTGCCAGCGACGACGACGTCGTCAACTCCGACGGCAGGGGCCCGCGGTGGTCCGCGGGCCCCTCTTGATCATCGCCGTTCTGAGCGGAGACCTCTTCCTACGGTGTGACCGTCACATTGGCTCGGCTCACCGAAGTGTCGCGCGCAACGCTGGACGTCACGTCGGTCTCGACCGTCGCGGTGCCGGGGCTCACCCCGCGCCACGTCGACGTGAACGTCGCTGACCCGCCGGGTACGGCCGGCGTGCTGTTCACAACGAGGTCCGCGCTCGGGATTCCAGGCACGCTGTTGCCGAACTGGCCGCTGATGTCCTCGGCCCCGACCTGGAACGGCGTGCCGGGGTCAGTCAGCGGGTGGGCCGAGTCGTACGTGAACGAGATGTCCTGCGTCCCGTTCAAGCCGATCCAGACCTGGAACGTCTCGACCGTCGACGTCGACTGGCCGAACGGGTGCTCGTTCCACTGCACGACGATCCAGCGCTGGGTGCCGGCGGAGAGCAGGCCGATCCGGTATCCCTGGCCCGCGATCGCGCCAGCACCACCGTCAAGGTCGTTCCAGAACGGCGCGAGCACGTTGTTCGGACGTGCCGGGTTGGGAATGTTCGGCGGCGTCGCCTTGATGTCGTTGCTGTCGCCGCCGCCGACGACGAGATAGCCGTCGGACGCGATGCCGAGCTTCGAATACGACTGACCGTCGTAGACGTATGACGGCACGTTGAAGTTGACGATCTGCTCGTCGCCGATCGGCTGCAAGGCGATGCCGAACGTCTGAAGCGGGAAGTACCCGAACGGACTCGAACCTGCCGCCACACGGGGCTTCGGCGGTGTGGCCGCGGCGAGGCTCACCGGACCGAAGGTCATGTCCTGACCGACCCGGACTCCGGACGGCGTCGAAACCAGCTTCAAAGCGCTCGTCGAGCTCGTCGTCGCGTTCACGGTGGCAGCCTCGAACGCGTTGTTCTGCACCTTCGCCGAGCAGGTCGTCTGCGCCTTGACACTGATGGTCGACGGGTCGCAGGAACTGGTCACCGTGACGAGCGGCGCCGACGACGCGTCACTCGGTGTGAACGACGCCGGCAGGTGCAGGTTGTTCGAACCACCCTTCGTCTGCGTCAGGTCGATCTCGCCGGTGTACGACTTGCCCACCGTGCCGCCAACGCCGTTGAGGGTGATACGGACGACCGCGCTCTCGCCCGGCCCCACATGGATCGTGCTCGGCGAGACCGTGAGGCCACCCGGCAAGGTCGAGGTGGCCGTCACGTCGTACGTCTCCGGGTGGGACGTGATATTTGTGAACGTCCGGGTGGTCGAGACCTTGCCCGGCAACGACGGGTCGTACACCGACGGTTCGTTGAGGTCGATGCGGTGCAGCGCGTCGGTAAGCACGGCGTCCATCTGCGGCTGGGTGACGTTCAGGACGAGGCCCGGGTCGACGACTCCGCTGAGGTCGACCCGGCCGGCGCCGTCGTCGAAAGGCGTCGCCGGAGTCGTGCCGTCCGCCTGCACGACATTGGTGTTGGCCGTCATCATCAGCGCGGACTTGACTTCGGCGGGCGTCATCCCGGGGTGCAGCGCCAAGACCAGCGCCGCCGAGCCCGTGATGTGCGGCGCCGACATCGACGTGCCGGCGATCGCCTGGTACAGCTGCCCGCTCGGCCCGGAAGCGACGTCAGTCGGCGTCGGCGTGTTGCCCGCGAGGATCTGTACACCCGGCGCGGCGATATCCGGCTTGAGGAAGTCACCGCCCGG
>JBPYES010000001.1:0-16256 GCA_051984825.1 Jatrophihabitantaceae bacterium | reverse complement strand
ATACCGGGGACGACGCGGCTGCGCCGGTGCGCGTGTCGATCAGCCAAGTGGACGTGCCGCGGTTGAAGTCCGTGCTCATCAGGACGTACGGTCCAGCCACATCTAGGACGGTGACCCCGAACCGCGGAAACCACCGCACCACTGCGGTCTGCTTTGTCGTCACGTTGTGCCAGACGATGCTGCTGCCGCTCGGCCACGCGTATACCTGGCCGTCGGTGACCAGTCCCGGGTGGGTGCCGGGCTGCCCGGGTACCTGCTCGGGTGACGTGCCGGAGAGCAGGTGCCTGCGGTTCTGCGCATCTGTCCATGCGACGCCGGCCGGCGAGCTGAGCAGATTCCGTACCCCGTCCGGTTCTGCTGTCCGCGTGGTATGCGCGGCAAGGTCGTGGTCGAGCAGACTGCCGGTCGAGCCCGATCGCGGCTGCGTCCAATAAAGGTGATCGGCGAACAGCACCGGCAGGCGGGTCGTTGCGGCCTTCGCGGCCGGGACTCTTTCGGTCAGCTGAAGCGTCGCGCGGTCGACCGCGTCGAACTCCACCAGCGAGCCGAGCTTTGACAAGCGGTCAAGGATCGGCAGGACGATCCACCGGCTGTCGATCAGCGAGATCCCCACGACGTAGCGACTCATGGTCGGCCGTTGTTCGACGATCCGGGTGGCGCCGCCGGGCGAGACGAGCACCGTCTGGGTCATCGTGGCGCCTTCGCGGCGGACCAGGATCGTGCCGTCCGGGGCCTCGCCCAGCACCACGGTGCCGAGGTTGTGGCGCTGCGCCGCCTGGAGCGCCTGCTGCCAAGCCGGTGGCGGGTCGATCGTGCAGGCGCTGCGGGTGGTCACGATGACCGGCTTGGCCGGCTCGTGCCGATCGGAGGTGAGGTGCCGCACCGCGACGACAATGCCGATCACCGCGAGCACGGCGGCGACCGCCGCGGCCACCGGCCACCATGACCGCCCATGACCTGGCGCTGGGCCGAGCAGGTCCTCGTCGGGCAGCGGCCACTGCGGTCCCGACTCGATCGTGGCGGCGTGCCGGGCCAGCGAGCTACGCAGTACCGCTTCGAGTTGCTGGTCGTTCATGACAGGCTTCCTTCCGCGTCCGCGGCGAGCGCGGGATGCTCGCGCAGCGCGGCGAACGCGCGCGCGGCCAGGCTGCGCACGGTGCCGACCCGGCAGGACAGCGTGTGGGCGATCTCCTCGTCGGTGAGGTCGACGTAGTAGCGCAGCACCAGGACGGCCCGCTGCCGGTTCGGTAGGGCGGCGAGCAGGCGCCAGGCGGCGTCCTGCTCAGACACGTCCGCCGCGTCGACCCCGACGTCGGGCACCATGTCGACGACCACCTCGGAGCTCGACCGGCGGCGCTTCTGGCTGAGCTGGCCGTTGACGATCACCCGGTGGGCGTACGCCACCGGTGCCTCGATCGGCAGCGTCTCGCCAAAACGCCGATGCAAGGCCAGCAGGCAATCCTGAACGAGGTCTTCGGCCAACTGCTGGTCGCCGGTGAGCACGTAGGCGAATCGCGTTAGTCCGAGCGAATGCTGTTGGGCGAACGCCGTCAGCGTCAGGACATGTTGATTCACGGGATGCCTTCGCGCCCTGATCGTCGCTCTCGCCCGCTCCACATTGGATTAAATGCGATGGGAGCGCCGATCCGCTGCGGCCACACGCTCCCAAGCTGCCTTACTCAGGAGCGGCCGGTCCCAGTCCCGGGACGATGTCGCGCAACTTGAAGGTGAGCGGCTGTTCGAGCTGCTCGTAGGTGCACGAGCGCGGGTCGCGGTCGGGTCGCCAGCGGACGAAGTGCGCCAGGTGGCGGAAACGATTGCCCTCCATGTGCTCGTACTTCACCTCGACGACCCGCTCCGGCCTTAACGGCACGAACGACAGGTCCTTGGTTGCGTTCCAGCGGCTCACCGCACCGGGCAGTCGGCGCCCGCCCGTGTGCGCCTCGGCGTCGGCCCATTCGCGCCACGGGTGGTCGTCGCCGTCGCGGAGCAGGAGCGGTTCGATCTCGTTGATCAGGGCGGCCCGGCGTGCCGCCGGAAACGCGCCGATGACGCCGACGTGCTGAAGTTGCCCGTCGTCGTAGAGGCCGAGCAGCATGGAGCCCAGTAGGGGCTGCTCGGCCGTGGACGTCTTGTGCCAGCGGAAGCCGGCGAGCACGCAGTCGGCGGTGCGCTCGTGCTTGATCTTGAACATCACCCGCTTGTCCGGCTGATAGACGATATCCAGCGGCTTGGCGATGACGCCGTCCAGCCCGGCACCCTCGAACTCCGTGAACCACCGTTGCGCCAGCTCATGATCCGTCGTCGCCGGGGTGAGGTGCACGGAGCGGCCGGCGCCGCCGAGCGCGCCGGCCAACGCGGCGCGGCGCTCCGCGAACGGACGCTGCGTGTAGTCGTCATCGCCGAGGGCGAGCAGGTCGAACGCGATGAACGACGCCGGCGTCTTCTCGGCCAGCATCGTCACTCGCGAGGCGGCCGGATGGATACGTTGCTGCAGCGCGTCGAAGTCCAGGCCCTGCTCAGTAGCGATCACGATTTCGCCGTCCACGACGCAGCGCTCGGGCAGCTCGGCCTTGATCGCCTCGACTAGTTCGGGGAAGTAGCGGGTCATCGGCCGCTCGTTGCGACTGCCGAGTTCGACCTCGTCGTGATCGCGAAAGACCAGGGATCTGAATCCGTCCCACTTCGGCTCGTACGAGGCTCCGGGCGGGATGCTCGTGATCGCCTTGGCCAGCATCGGCGCGATCGGGGGCATGACGGGCAGCTTCATCGGCTCATTCTGACTGCTCGGAGGCGAGCGCGTTTGTGCGCGTTCAGCTCAGCAGCCGGTACCGGCAGAACAGCGCCTCGTCCTCCTCGAGCAGGCCCTCGAGTCGCAGCGGGTTCCGGCCGGCCATGTCGAGCGGCCAGCTGGCGCCGGCGATGATCCGCCCGGCCCCCGGGCCGGCAAGTTGCGGCGAGACAGTCAGGCACAGCTCGTCGATCAGCCCGGCTTGGGCGAGGCCGGCGAACAGCATCGGACCGCCCTCGCACAGCAGCCGGGTCAGCCCTCGCTCGGCGAGGGCGAGTCGGGCCGCTCCGAGGTCGACGACCTCGTCACCGCAGACCAGCACGTCGGCCACGGCCTCGAGCTGCGCGCGCACCGACTGGTTCGCGGCGGCGCGGGTGATCACAATCGTGCGCGGCCCGTCGGCGGCGAACAGGCCCGTTCCCGGGTCGAGCTGGAGCGAGTGGCTCACCACGGCCGTGGGCAGTGCCTCGTCCAACCCGAACTCCCGGCGGATGGCCCGGCGGCGAGCGCTGAGCTCGACGACGGCGTAGCCCTCGAGGCGGGCTGTGCCGGCCCCGACCAGCACGGCGTCGGCCAGGTCGCGCAGGACGGCGAACACCTGGTTGTCGCCCGGTGTCTGGAGTCCACGGGACAGCCCGGCGACCGTCACCGCGCCGTCGACGCTGCTGATGAAGTTCGCGCGTACACCGCCGGCATCGAGCCAGTGCCGCGAGTAATGCCGGTGCAGGTCGACCTCGTCGGCTGCCTCGGGGAGCAATGCCCGCATGGTGCCCATCTGTAGCACGTACCCTCGGCGATGTGTCCGACCGAGCCGTAAGCCGCAAGGCAGCTGTGCCGCTGCCGCCGTACGTCGAGGGGTTCCTCGATACGGCGCTCGACACGGCGCTGCGCGTCCAGCGGCCGGTGATCGTCGCGTATCTGAACCGCGTCCGCAAACGCCGCCGTGACGCCGATCCCGGCGAGTTGGTCCGGCAGCTCGAACGGCGCTACCGCACAGCGGTGACAGCGGTAGGCGCCGCGTCCGGCGGTGCGGCAGCTGTGCCGGGCATGGGCACGGGCGTGTCGCTCGCGTCAGCCGCTCTGGAAATCTCGGCATTCGTCGAGGCGACGGCGCTGTTCGCGCTGGCCATGGCGGAGGTGCACGGCCTGCACACCGAGGATCCGCACGTGCGTCGTGCGCTCGTGCTGGCGATCTTGGTCGGCGATGCGGGCATCGAGCTCGCGCAGATCGCCGGAACCGACACGGCGTCAGGGTGGGCACATGTGTTCGCCCAGCACGCGCCGGACGACAGGGCGCGCCGGCTGAACAACACCCTGGGCAAGCACGTGCTGGCACGATTCGGTATCCGGCAGGAGGCGCTGACGCTCGGCCGGGCGCTGCCCTTCGGCATCGGTGCGGGCATCGGTGCCGTGGGCAATGCCGTCCTGGCCCGTGGCGTGATCATTTCCGCGCGCCGGGTCTTCGGGACGCCGCCGGATCGACTGCCGCCGCGAGTGATCGAAGGCAAGCTCGTCGAATCCGGGGACTAGGCTTGTCCCAGCTAGTGGTTGCGCCTAGGGTTCCGCCGGCCGTCCGCCGCATCGCAGGCAATTCCCCATAACCAGGACGTCCGGGCCTGGACCGAGCGGCGCCAGGGCGGGTCGCAGCCAGTCGGCCCAGCTCCACACCTGACGGGACAAAAGCCTCGAGGGGCTTCGTCGAGTGCGCCCGGAAACGGGTGCCGGCCGAAGGAGCCCTCTCGTGCCCCTGCCCGTCGCCGCGGCCGTCCTGCTCGCAGCGTTCTTGCATGCCGGCTGGAACGCCGTCGCCCACGCGATCTCCGACAGGCTGATCGGTTTCGCGCTGATCGGTGCCGCAGCTGTGGCGGGTGGCGTCATCCTGACGCAGCTAGTGCCCGGGCCGGCGGCGGCCAGCTGGCCCTATCTCGCCGTGTCGGCGGCCTTGCATGTCGGATACAGCCTGCTGCTCCTGCGCAGCTACGAGCTGGGCGAGTTCGGGCGGGCGTATCCGCTGGCCCGCGGCACCTCGCCGTGGCTGGTTGCGATCAGCGCCGCAGTGTTCGCGCACGAGCGGCTCACTCCGCCGCGGCTGGCGGGCGTGCTCGTCATCTCCGTCGGACTGGCCAGCCTGGTGCTCGCTGGCCGGCTGACCCGCGCAGACGTGCCGGCAATCGCCGCTGCGCTCCTCACCGGCGTGACGATCGCCACATACACGGTGGTCGACGGACTGGGCGTCCGCCGCTCCGGTGGTGCACTCGGGTACGCAGCCTGGCTGTTCATCGCCGAGGGCGCCGTTATGCCGCTCATCGCCGTAGCGGCGCGGCGCGAGAAGCTGTGGGTGCAGGCGCGTCCGCATCTGGCCGCCGGGCTGGCTGGGGGAGTGGCCTCGATAGTCGCGTACGGGCTGGTGCTCTGGGCGCAGACGCGCGGCGCGCTGGCGCCGATCGCGGCCCTGCGCGAGACCAGCGTGATCATCGGGGCGATCATCGGCGCGCTTGTGTTCCGCGAACGGTTCGGGCGCTGGCGCATCGTCGCGACCGTGCTGGTCGCCGGTGGCGTCGTGCTGATCAACGTGTGATCGCGGCCGATTCCGGAGCCAAGGCCACGCCGCCGGTCACGATCTCGGCGCTGTCGGTCGCGAGGACGACGGCCTGCGCGGGCACCCCCACGACCTGCGGTCGATCGGCCAGGTTCGCCACCACCCGGAACCCGCCACGGAGCACGACCAGCCACCGAGCGTCCTCGTCGTACCTCACGTCGACGCGGTCGAGGTGCGGGTCTCGCAGATCCGGCTCCGCGGCGCGCAGGGCGATCAAGCGACGGTAGAGGTCGAGCACCTCAGCGTGGCAGGGCGCGGACACCTCGGACCAATCCAAGATCGCCGACCGGTACGCCGCCGGGTCCTGCGGGTCGATCATTGTGGAGACGTCCCAGCCGTAGCGGCGGAACTCCTCGATCCGCCCGCGTCCCGTGCTGGCCGCGAGTTCCGGTTCGGGGTGCGAGGTGAAGAACGGCCAGCGAGTCGAGGCGGCCCACTCCTCGCCCATCCAGAGCATCGGCGTGAACGGCGACGTCAGCAGCAACACGGCGCCGACCTGCAGCAGTCCTGTGGACGTCAGTTCGGGCAGGCGTTCGCCCGCGGCGCGGTTGCCGACCTGGTCGTGGTTCTGTAGGCACCCGACGAAGCGATACCCCGGCGTATGCACGCGGTCGACGGGGCGCCCGTGCGGCCGCCCGCGGAACGTCGAGTACGTGCCGTCATGCAAGAACGCTGACGTCCACACCTTGGCGAACACGGCAAGCGAGCCGAAATCGCTGTAGTAGCCCTGGCGCTCGCCGGTCAGCATCGCATGCAGCGCGTGGTGGACGTCGTCGTCCCACTGCGCGTCCAGGCCGTAGCCCGCCGGCCGGGGAGTGATCATGACCGGGTCGTTCAGGTCGGATTCCGCGATCAGCGACAGCTCCCGGCCCAGTTCGCCCGACAGGGCCGCGACCGCGGCCGACATCTCGGCGAGCAGGTGCGAGGTGGACGTGTCGACCATGGCGTGTACCGCGTCCAGGCGCAACGCGTCGGCGTGGTAGTCCCGCAGCCACATCAGCGCGTTCTCGATGATGAACCGGCGCACCGGAGCAGCCTCGAGGTTGACGAGCTCGCCCCACGGATTCGCGGCGCTGCGCCCCTTCAGATACGGGCCGAACCGGGGCAGGTAGTTCCCGCTCGGCCCGAGGTGGTTGTAAACGACGTCGAGCACCACGGCGAGTCCGCGTGCATGGCAAGCGTCGACGAACCGCTTCAACCCGTCCGGCCCGCCGTACGAGTCGTGCACCGCAAACCAGTCGACCCCGTCGTATCCCCAGTTCCACACGCCGTTGACGGCGTTGACCGGCAACACCTCGACGTGCGTGACGCCGAGCCCGACCAGGTGATCGAGCCGCTCGATCGCCGCATCGAACGTCGCGCCCGGCGTGAACGTGCCGACATGCAACTCGTAGACGACTGCCTCGGAGAGATGGCGGCCGCGCCACCTGAGATCGGTCCAGGCGAACGCCGCGTCGTCGTACACCCGGCTCGGGCTGTGTACGCCGTGCGGCTGCCAGCGCGATCGAGGATCGGGCAGTGCCTCATCCGAGTCGTCGAGCAGGTACGCGTAGTCGGTGCCGGCCGGCGCGTCCGCCTCGATGCGCCACCAGCCCTCGGCTGCCCGTTGCATCTCGAACCGCTCGCCGGAGAGCGCCAGCCGCACGCGGTGGGCGTGTGGTGCCCAGACCTCGAATGACGTCACGTCAGTTCACCCTGCCACGTCCTGCCCATACCCTTCTGAGATGACGAACTCGAACGGCTCCGTGCGCGAGGCACTCCGGGTCCAGCCCGGCACGGTGAATCTGGTCGGGTATGAACCGGATGCGACCCCGGTCGCGCCCGGCGGTCGGGTCAAGACCCGCGAAGCGGCCGACGAGGCGGGGCCGGTACTCGCCGGCTTGCAGGAGCGCCTGTGGGCCGAGCGCACCCGCAACATCCTGCTCGTGCTACAGGGGATCGACACGGCCGGCAAGGGCGGCGTCGTGACGCACGTAGTCGGACTGTTCGGACCGGAAGGCGTGCGGGTGACCGGGTTCAAGAAGCCCACGCCGGAGGAGCTCGCCCACCATTTCCTGTGGCGCGTACGGCGAGCCCTACCGGGGCCGGGCATGGTCGGTGTGTTCGATCGGTCGCACTACGAGGACGTGTTGGTGCCACGCGTGCATGAGACGGTTCCCGAACAGGAATGGCGGCACCGCTACGACGAGATCAACGCCTTCGAGGCCGAGCTCGTCGCCGGGGGAACCGCGGTCGTCAAGTGCTTCCTGCACATCTCCTACGCCCAGCAGCGCGAACGCCTGCTAGCGCGCCTTGACGACCCCACCAAGCACTGGAAGTTCCACGAGAGCGACGTCGACGAGCGCGCGTATTGGGCCGACTATCAGGCGGCATTTGCCGGCATGCTGGAGGCCTGCTCGACCGAGTCGGCGCCGTGGTACGTCGTCCCCAGTGACCGGAAGTGGTATCGCAACTGGGCGGTCGGGCAGATCTTGACCGAGGTGCTGGAGGAGCTGGACCCGCAGTACCCGCAGACGGACCTGGACATCGAGCGGCTGCGCAAGCGGCTGCAACCGCCCTACTGAAGGCGGGCCTCGGCGACAGTCGGTTCGAACAGTTCGACCGGATTCCCGGACGGGTCGTCGATCAGCACCTGCTTGCCGCCGACGCCGGTGACGATGTCGTTGCGGAACGAGACACCGTGCTCACGCAACCGTTCGACCACGGAGGCCAGATCATCGACCTCGAGAGAGAAACGATTCCAGCCGCCGGGCTGGGGAATCCGTCCGTCAGGCATGGCCTGCCCGCCGCCGCCTTGACTGCTGGGCGCGCTGAGCACGAGGCGCAGGTCCCCGCGGGAGAGCATCGCGAACGTCGGCGCCGGATGCATGTCTTCGTGAAAGCCCAACTGCTCGCAGTAAAAGCTGATTGCGGCGTCGACGTCGTCGACGATGTAACGGACACTGACCGTCGCCATCTGCAAGCTCCCCTCTTCGGGTCGGGATCACCGATCGCCTCAGCGACGGACGTTACCCGCATCGGTTCGATCGCCGCGGCCACCGCTAGGCCGATAGCAGCAACGCGACGGGCAGCGCGCTGAGGAGTTCGGCCAACGGGACGTCGCCGGTGTAGGCCACGCCGGTGAACGCATCGCGGTACGGCGCGCCCAGGCGCAGCGTGGTGTCCCGCCAGCCGCCGTCGCGGGCCAGCCGCACCGGCTGGCGTGTCGCCACGCTGATCGCCCCGCCGCGGTCGAACGCGATCGCATGCTGTACAGCGGCGCCGGCAGCGTGCAACGGCGTATACCCGCGAAACAGCTCGGGATGCTCGCGGCGGGCGTCCAAGGTTCGGGCGACCACCCACAGCTTGGCGGCACCGCTGCCGTCGACCGGCGGCGGCGCGCTGAGCGACGCCAGCAACGCACGGCGCGCCGCGAAATCGACGGGGCGGCGGTTGTCGGGGTCCACCAGGGAGTCGTCCCACAACTCGCTGCCCTGGTAGACGTCGGGGACGCCCGGCATGGTCAGCTGCACCAGCTTCTGCGTCAGAGAGTTCGACCAGCCGGGTGCGGCGATATCTTCGACGAAGGCGCGGAGCTCGGTGCTCTCGTAGCCGGCGTCCACCGCGGCGTGCACTGCCCGCTCGAACGCCGCGTCCGGGTCGCGCCAGCCGGTGCCGTCGGCCGCCTCGCGCATCGCCTTCTCGGCATAGGCGTGCATCCGGTCGCGCGCGATGAGCCCGGCGCCGGCGAAGGTCTGCCACAGCAGGTATCCGAACGCAGGGTTCGGCATGGGTACGGCGCGCATGAGCCGGCGCACCAAGGCGCCCCATTCGTCGGGCAGCTCGGCCAGGACGGCGAGCCGGGCCCGAACGTCCTCGCCGCGCTTCGTGTCGTGTGTCGACAGTGTGGTCATGGTCCGCGCGGACCGGCGGGCCTGTGAGGCGTGGAATTCGTCGAGCGACATGCCGAATCGCGCCGGGTTGCCGCCGACCTCGTTCAGGGCGACGAAGCGCGTGTAGCGGTAGTACGCGGTGTCTTCCACGCCCTTGGCCATGACCGCGCCCGATGTCTGCTGGAAGCGCACGCAGAGCTCGTCGTCAGGGTCCGTCAGCCGCGGCGCGACGGCATCGAAAACAGCGCCCAGGTCGGGGCGCCGGGCACGGGCGCGGGCGAATGCCTCGTCCAGATAGGCGCGTCCGTCCTGCAGATACGACCGGTACACGGGGAAGACGACGAGGAGCTCGGTGAACGCGGCCTCGGCGCCGTCCACCTGGGCGAGCCGCGCGAGGCGCAGCACCTCGGCGTGCAGGATCGTCGTGGCCACCAGGCGCTTGCCCGCCTCGACGTGATCGGTGAACGCGCGGTGGTCGCCGGTCAGCTCCTGGTACAGGTCATCGAACGCTGCCTCACCGGACGGATCGATCAGCACGCCGGTGGCCTCTGCGAGTGCGTCGTAGCCGGTCGTACCGTCCACCGGCCAGGACGGGGGCAGCGTCTCGCCGCGTTCGAGGATCTTCTCGACCAGCAGCCAGGCTTCCGGCGCCGCGGCCCGCAGGCGGCGCAGGTAGCCGAGCGGATCGGCAAGACCGTCCGGGTGGTCGACACGCAAGCCCTGCACCTCGCCGGCCGCCACCCAGCGCAGCACCTCGCGGTGCGTCGCCTCGAAGACTTCCGGATCCTCGACGCGCAGCCCCGCCAGCGTGCTCACCGCGAAGAACCGCCGGTAGTTCTGCTCGGTGTCAGCACGGCGGAAGTTGACGAGCGCGTAGTGCCGCTGATCGAGCGGGAAGCGCTGCTCGTGGTAGCGCAGTTCGCCGTCAACGTTGCGGAGCTCGGTTCCGGCGTCATCGCCGAGCACGGGTAGCAGCACCTTGCCGTGCGACCAGTCGATGTCGAACCACGGCGCGAACGATGACGCCGGACCGCGGCGCAGCACGTCCCACCACGCCGGGTTCTCGGCGGGGTTCGCGACGCCGGTGTGGTTGGGCACGATGTCGACGATCAGGGTCAGGCCGTGCCGGTGGGCCGCGCCGACCAGCGCCTGCCAGCCCGCCGCTCCGCCGCGGGCGGGGTCGATGCGCGAGAAGTCCACCACGTCGTAGCCGTGCTGTGAGCCGGATGCCGCCTGCAGGATCGGCGAGACGTATACCTCGCCGACGCCGAGATCGTGCAGGTAGCCGCACAGGTCGGCGGCGGCGAACAGGTCGAACTGCGGGGTGATCTGCAGCCGGTAGGTGGCCGTGGGCACCTGATCGTCTCGCACGCGGCTACTCGGCCCGCCGCAACACCACCAGGGCGCGCGGCCCTACGGACAGGCTGCTGCCAGCAAGCATCACGGTGCCGTCGTCCAGGTCGGGACGTGCCGTGTCGAGCACGATGTGCCAGCTACGCGCGTACTCGGCGCCCGGCACCCGGAACTCGAGCGGCTGATCGTGCGCGGAGAAGCACAGCAGGAAGGAGTCGTCGACAACCCGGTCACCACGTGCGTCTCGATCTGGGAAGCCCTCGCCGTTCAGGTACGCGGCGACGGCACGGCCGAAGGGTGCCTCCCAGTCCTCCTCGGTCATCTCCGTTCCATCCGTGGCGAACCACGCAATGTCCGGTAGCGCCTCGGCGCCGCGCCGGCGCACCGGCCGGCCGTCGAAGAATCGGCGCCGTCGAAACACCGGATGTTGCCGGCGCAGTTCAAGCACCTGCCGGGTGAAGGCGAGCAGGTCGACGTCGACCTTGCTCCAGTCGACCCAGGTCAGCTCGTTGTCCTGGCAGTAGGAGTTGTTGTTGCCCTGCTGGGTACGGCCGAGCTCGTCGCCGTGCGCCAGCATGGGCACACCCTGCGACAGGAACAGGGTCGCGAGGAAGTTCCGCCGCTGCTGGGCACGAAGCGCCAGTACCGCGGGATCGTCGGTCGGCCCCTCGACGCCGCAGTTCCACGAGCGGTTGTCGTCGCTGCCGTCCTTGTTGTCCTCGCCGTTGGCCTCGTTGTGCTTCTCGTTGTAGGAGACGAGGTCGAGGAGGGTGAAGCCGTCGTGGGCGGTCACGAAGTTGATCGACGCGACGGGGCGCCGGCCGGAGTGCTCGTACAGGTCGGCCGACCCGGTCAGCCGAGCCGCGAACTCGCCGATCGTCGCCGGCTCGCCGCGCCAGAAATCGCGCACCGTGTCGCGGTACTTGCCGTTCCATTCCGTCCACTGCGGCGGGAAGTTACCGACCTGGTAGCCGCCCGGTCCGACGTCCCACGGCTCGGCGATCAGCTTCACCTGGCTGACCACCGGGTCCTGCTGCACCAGCTCGAAGAATGACGACAAGCGGTCGACGTCGTAGAACTCGCGGGCCAGCGCAGCTGCCAGGTCGAACCGGAATCCGTCGACGTGCATCTCCAGCACCCAGTACCGCAGCGAGTCCATGATCAGTTGCAGGGCGTGGGGCTGGCGCACGTTGAGGGAATTGCCGGTGCCGGTGTAGTCCATGTAGTACTGCGGGTCGTCGTCGACGAGGCGGTAGTACGCGCGGTTGTCGATGCCGCGGAAAGCCAACGTCGGCCCGAGGTGGTTGCCCTCGGCGGTGTGGTTGTAGACGACGTCGAGGATGACCTCGATGTTGGCCTCGTGCAGGGCGCGCACCATCGCCTTGAACTCCTGCACCTGGCCACCCGGCCCGGTGGCCGACGAGTAACGGACGTCCGGCGCGAGGTAACCGATGGTGTTGTAGCCCCAGTAGTTGGACAGGCCGCGCTCGACCAGCAGCGAGTCGTTCACGAAGTGATGCACGGGCATCAGTTCCACCGCGGTGACACCCAACTGCGTCAGGTGGTCGACCATCACCGGGTGGGCGATGCCGGCGTACGTTCCGCGCAGCTCCGGCGGGATCTCCGGGTGTTGTTTGGTGAGCCCCTTGACGTGCGTCTCGTAGATCACGCTGTCGGCGTAGGCGTGGCCGGGCGGCCGATCGACGCCCCAGTCGAAGTAGGGGTTGATCACCACCGACTTCGGCAGGTGCGCGGCCGAGTCCTCGGTGTTCACCGTGTCCGGATGGCCAAGGTCGTAGCTGAACAGCGACGGGTGCCAATCGATGTGGCCGTCGATCGCCTTGGCGTACGGATCGAGGAGCAGCTTCGCCGGATTACAGCGCAGCCCCTGCTTCGGGTCGTACGGCCCGTGGACCCGATAGCCGTAGCGCTGTCCCGGCTCCACGCCCGGCAAGAACACGTGCCACACGAAGCCGTCCACCTCGGGTAGGTCGACGCGCGTCTCGGTGCCGTCGCCGTCGAACAGGCACAGCTCAACCCGTTCGGCCACCTCGCTGAACAGCGCGAAGTTGGTGCCCGAACCGTCGTAGGTGGCGCCCAGCGGGTAGGCGTTGCCCGGCCAGACCTGCATGCATGCTCCCGTCCTGGTGACTCGGCCTCCCCTGAACGAGCCTGCCACGCGCGGCGCGTTCATCACGAGCAGACGCCGTTTCAGCATGTTCAGGCAATTTGCGCTGCACTAAATGTGCTAGGTCAGCGACCCTACGTTATGTCCGGTGACACGCGGTATTCCTCGTCAACGACAGGCCCTATCATCCCTACAGCCCAGAGCACGACGACTACTACGACCCCACTGAGAAGGTATGTCCGGCCGGCATTCGAAACCCTCCTCGGGCCGAGGGGTATCGGCATGGCTCGTTGCCGGTGTGCTGGTCGTCGTAGCTGCATGTGTCGCCGGCCTGGTCGTGTTCCTGCGCAGTGGCGCGGCGTCGCACAAGGCCAATGGCTGCAACGGGAACCTCCCGATCACGGTCGATGCCGCCCCGAGCATCGCCGAGCCCGTGCAGACGATCGCCAAGCGGTGGACCGACACCAACCCTGCCGTCGAGGGCAAGTGCGTGGCGGTCAACGTCACGCCGTTGCCGTCCAGCAACGTGGAGCAGATTCTCGCCGCGGGCGGCGCCGGTGCGGGCGAGGGTGCGTCGGTATGGATTCCTGACTCGAGCACCTGGGCGAACCGGCTGAACGACGACTTGACGGCCGCGGGGAAGAACGCACAGGTCGAGATCCATGCGCCCATCGCTGTGTCGCCGCTCGTATTCGTGAGTTCGCCGTCGGTGGTGTCGAAGTTCATCTCGAGGCCGGACTGGAAGAACGCTCTCGCCGGGGCGTTCCCGCTGACCGTGCCGGACCCGGTATCCAACACCGACGGGCTGCTCAGCCTGCAGATCATGGACACCCTGGTTGGGTCGGCGACCCAGGGACCCGACCCACAGCTGGCGAACCTGATGCTCCGGCTGAGCCACTCGACGCTTCCGGACGCCAACGCGGGCTTCGCGCAGCTGGCCGCGGACCCTGCGCACGCTCCTGTGTTCACGGCGCCCGAGCAGGCCGTGATCCAGGCCAACCGCGCCAAGCAGTCGCTGTTCGCCGCGGCGATCTACCCGGACGAAGGGACCCTCAGCCTCGATTACCCGGTCGTGCGCCTGGTCCGCTCCGGCGATGATCCCGCCCTGACCGCCGCGCTGGACGACTTCGAGCAGCAGCTGCGCGCTCCCGCAGCGCAGGCCTACCTTGCCGACGCCGGGTTCCGCGACCCGACCGGCGCGTCAGTCCCCGGAGTGGGCGCCGCCCAAGGCGTGGTCGCGGCGCCCATCCGGCAGCTGACCAAGCCCAGCCCGAGCCAAGGCGTCGACACGCTGCGGCTCTGGGAGGCGATCACCCAGGACGTCAACTCGCTGATGGTGATCGACGTGTCGGGCTCGATGGCCGAGGCGGGCGGCAACGGGCAGACCAAGATCCAGCTCGCTGCCGCGTCGGCCGCGACGTCGATCGGCTTCTACCCGGACACGTCCAACCTCGGCATGTGGGTCTTCTCGAGCAACCTGACGCCGACCACGGGCTACAGGGAGCTCGTCCCGATCGCGCAGATGAGCTCTACGACCGGTAACAAGACGCATCGGCAGGCGCTCGCGGATGCCGCCAACTCGCTGCCCTCACTGGTCAACGGCAACACCGCGCTATACGCGAGCACGCTCGCCGCAGTGAACACAGTGCGGCACAACTACGACCCGTCCAAGGTCAACACCGTCGTGCTGATGACCGACGGCCAGAACGTCGATCCGGGCGGTCCGACACTCAACCAGCTGCTCGCCGGGTTGAATAGCCCGCAGGCGAAGCTGCTGCCGGTGCCGGTCTACACGATCGGCCTCGGCCCTGACGCGGACCTGAACGCGCTGGGCCAAATCTCCAAGGCGACCGGCGGCAAGACCTACGCGGTCAAGGACCCGGCGAGGCTGCGCAGCGTCTTCCTGGACGCCGTGGTGCAGCGCACGTGCGGCACCGGCTGCTAACAGTGCGCCACGGCGATTGCCTGGCCCGCCCCAAGGGCGGGCTCCTCCCGCGTGGTCACATCGCGGTCGCCTTCACCTAGACTGGGCGAGACTGGAGGGGAGTAACCCCTAAGCGGCTTCCCCGTCATCACGGGCCGGCGACGGCCCCGGGGAGCCGGCCCGCAGCGGTGGGTGAGACCTCCGGCCGCACGCGCGTACCGCCGTAATCCAGGCGTACGCCAGAGCGCCGGAGGTCGCATGCACGTCGAACCGTGGATCTGGGCCGTGACGGTCGGACTAGCGGTCGCCTTCCTCGTCTTCGACATCTTCTACATCGGACGTTCCCCACACGAGCCGAGCACCGGCGAATCGGCGCGTCATCTGGCGTTCTTCATCGGCACGGCAGTGCTGTTCGGCGTGGCTGTCGTCCTGATCAGCGGACCTCGCTACGGCGCGGAGTTTTTCGGCGGCTGGCTTACCGAGTACTCGCTCTCCGTCGACAACCTGTTCGTGTTCCTGATCATCATGACCAAGCTGCGCGTGCCCAGGCACCTGCAGCAGACGGCACTGCTCGTCGGGATCATTCTCGCGCTGCTGTTGCGCGGCGTCTTCATCGCGGCTGGCGCCGCGGCGATCAACGCGTTCAGCTGGGTGTTCTACCTGTTCGGCGCATTCCTGGTGTACACGGCCGTGCGGCTCGCCGGCGGCGGCCAGCAGGACCCGGACGAATACACCGACGGACGCGTCGTTCGCTGGGTTCGTCGCCGGGTGCCCTCGACCACGGAGTACCACAACGGGCACGTTGTGACCCGGGGACAAGACGGCCGATGGCTGGCGACGCCGATGATGATCGTTATCGTTGCGCTCGGCACGACCGATCTGCTGTTCGCGCTCGACTCCATCCCGGCGATCTACGGCATCACCCAGCAGCCGTACCTGGTGCTGACCGCCAACCTGTTCGCGCTGATGGGCTTGCGACAGCTCTACTTCCTGATCGGCGGGCTGCTGGAACGGCTCGCCTACCTCAGCATCGGCCTGTCCGTGCTGCTGGGATTCATCGGGATCAAGCTGATTCTGACCGCGCTGCACGAGAACACACTGCCGTTCATCAACGGCGGCGAGTCTGTTACGGCCGCCCCGGTGATTCCGATCTGGCTGTCGCTGGTGGCGATCGTCACCATCCTGGGCATAACAGTGCTGGCCAGCCTGGTGAAGTCGCATCGCGACGCTCGGGTCCGGGCCGGACGCTAGCCCCGACCGTCAGCTGGTCCTGGATGAGGTGGGGCTCGGCGTCGGAAGCTGCTGCGGGAATCCGGGGAACTGCCGCTGGCCGAAGTCCGGGACACGGAACTGGTAGCTCGGCCGGGCCTGGTCGTTGTGGAAGATCGCGGCCCCGGCACCGATACCGGCCCCGAACATGGCGACAGCGGCGGCGATGCCGATCGCGATCAGGGCGCCCTTCCGGGCGGGGGCGATCCACGGGAGCTTGAGAACGGGTGGGAAGGGGTACGGCGCCGGAGGCGGCGGCACCGCCGAGGGCTGTGGTGGTTGCGCCTGGGCCTCGGTCGGCGGGAGGGCCTGCGCCTGCT